>DATMIN010000558.1:0-2379 GCA_035554275.1 Burkholderiaceae bacterium | reverse complement strand
ATGAGCGACTGGGTTCCGAAGGCGACCATCGCGATCGAGGATCGTCGCTACTGGCAGCACGGCGCGCTCGACTACGCCGGCATCGTCCGAGCGCTCTTCGCGAACGTCCAGGCCGGTCACGTGGTGCAGGGCGGCTCGACGATCACGCAGCAGCTCGCGCGCAACCTGTTCCCGCAGGAGATCGGCAACGAGATCAGCCTCAACCGCAAGCTGCGCGAGGCGATCACCGCGATCCGCCTCGAGCGCAGCAGCACCAAAGACCAGATCCTCGAGAGCTACCTGAACAGCGCGCCGTTCCTCTACAACGTGCGCGGCATCGAGATGGCCGCGCGCACCTACTTCGACAAGCCGGCCGCGCAGCTCGACACCGCGCAGTGCGCCACGCTCGTCGGCATGCTCAAGGGCACGCAGCGCTACAACCCGGTGCGCAACCCCGAGCGCGCGCGCGAGCGCCGCAACCTCGTGCTCTCGCAGATGGTGCGCAACGGCTCGATCAGCGCGGCGCGCTACGAGCAGCTGCGCGCGCAGCCGCTGGTGCTCGCGTTCAAGCGGCCGGAGGACGGCGACATCGGCCAGGCGCGCCACTTCGTCGCGCAGGTCCGCGCGCAGCTCGTCGACTGGGCCGACGCGCACGATGTCGATCTCGACAACGACGGCCTGGTGATCCGCACCACGCTCGACGCGAAGCTGCAGCGCCTCGCGCAGGCTGCGGTCGTGCAGCAGCTCGCGGTGCTGCAGCGCATCGCCGGCGAGGAGTGGAGCGATGCGCGTGCGCGCACCGCCCGCGCGCAGCCCGGCGCCGCGCCGGCCCAGGGCCCGGCGCCGTTCACCCATTTCTGGCGCGAGCACGCGCCGATGCTCGCCGAGCTGGCGCGCGACACGCCAGCGTTCCGCGCCGCGCGCGCGGCGGGCCAGAACGACGCGCAGGCGCTCACGACGGCGCTCGCCGACACCGAGGCGATGGAGCGGGCGCGCGACGAGCGCACGCGGCTGTCGGCCGGCTTCGTCGCGATCGACCCGGCCAGCGGCGCGGTGCGCGCCTGGGTCGGCAGCGCCGACTTCGCGCGCGAGCAGTTCGACCACGTCGCGCAGGCGAAGCGCCAGCCGGGCTCGACCTTCAAGCCGTTCGTCTACGGCGCGGCGCTGCAGCGCGGCATGTCGACCGAGCACCGCTACCTCGACGGCGCGGTCGGCATCGCGCTCGCCGACGGCAGCACCTGGGCGCCGACCGACGGCAGCGGCCCGAGCAACGAGATGATGACGCTGCGCGAGGGGCTCGTGCAGTCGAAGAACACGATCACCGCGCAGGTGATGCAGGACGTCGGCGTCGAGGCCGTCGTCAATTTCGCGCAGGCCGCCGGCGTGCGCGACTCCAAGCTCGACCCGGTGCCCTCGCTCGCGCTCGGCACCAGCCCGGTCACGCTGCTCGAGATGGGCAACGCGTACGCGACGCTGGCGGCGCTCGGCGAGCGCCGCGCGCCATTGCTGATCACGCAGATCGTCGACCGCCACGGCCGCGTGCTCGACAGCTTCGACAGCAAGCCGGAGCGCGTGCTCGATCGCGCGCTCGTCGAGAAGCTCGTCGACGTGATGCGCGGCGTGACGCAGACCGGCACCGGCGCCGCGATCCGCGCCGAGTGGGGCGTGAAGGGTGATCTCGCCGGCAAGACCGGCACCTCGCAGAACAACGTCGACGGCTGGTTCATGCTGATCATGCCGAAGCTCGTCGCCGGTGCGTGGGTCGGCTTCAACGACCCGCGCGTGACGATGCGCAGCAACTACTGGGGCCAGGGCGGGCACAACGCGCTGCGGCTTGTCGGCGCATTCATGCAGCAGGGCCAGCGCGCGAAGCTGATCGATGCGAAGGCCGAGTTCCCGGCCGTCGTGCGCGATCCGCCGGAGGCGCCGGCGCCGTCGGAAGCCGAGCCGCCGGCGAGCGACGCGCCGCCCGGCGGCGGCCTCGCCGGTTGGCTCGGCCTGACGCCAGCGCGCCCGGCGGGCACGCCAGCCGAAGCCGCCGTCGACCGGGCGCAGCGCGACCAGGCGCTCGGCCGCTGAGCGCGCTCAGAGAAACAGCGCCGGGTCGACCATCGCCCGGTTCAGGCTGACCGACCAGTGCAGGTGCGGGCCGGTCGCGCGGCCGGTCGCGCCGACCCGGCCGATCGTCGCGCCGGCGCGCACGCGCTCGCCAGGCGCCACCGCGATCGCCGCCAGGTGGCAGTACATCGTCAGCAGGCCGCCGCCGTGGTCGAGCCAGACGGTGTTGCCGTTGAAGAAGTAGTCGCCGGTGTCGAGCACGCGGCCCGCGGCCGCCGCGGCGACCGGCGTGCCGAGCGGCGCTGCGATGTCCATGCCGCTGTGCGGATTGCGCGACTGGCC
>DATMIN010000557.1:0-4322 GCA_035554275.1 Burkholderiaceae bacterium | reverse complement strand
TCTGCGCGGCCGGCTCCTGCGTCATCGCGAGCGTCTCGATCGCCCACTGGTTCGACTGCTGGTAGGTCTGCGCCCACGGGTACGCGACCATGCTGTAGGCCGGCGTGTCGAGTTGCGCGACGCGCGCGTTGTCCTTCAGCGCCGGCAGCAGCCTGGCCTGCACCTCGGGGCGCGGGACGACGATCGCAGCCTCGTACTCGTACAGGTCGTCGAGGAAGAACTCGCCCAGGCCCTGGCGGTACAGCGTGCCGACCGCCGTGCCGCACTGGTTCAGCTTGTGCACGACGCGCCAGACGGCGGGGTGCGTGGCGTCGGCCCCGGCTTCGCGATAGGCGAACGCGAGGTGCGAGTAGCGCAGCCGGTAGGCGTCGAGGTTCTGGCCGCGGCGCGCGATCACGACGACCTGCGCGCCGCTTTCGTCGAGCATGTGCGCGGTGTGCTCGGCCAAGGTCATCGACTGCTCGACGGCGTCGGCAGTCGGCATCCGTTGCTCGCACGAGCGGCCGGCGTGCGCGGCCGCGGCGAGCGTGGCGAGCGCGAGGGCGGCCAGCGCGGAACGCGCTGTGGAGGGCGAGCGCGCGTTCATCGCGTGATCCGTTCGTTGTACAGCAGCGCCGCGCCGATCTGGTTCGGCACGAACGCGATCGCCTGGCCGGCGGCCGAGAGCACCCAGCCGGCGCTGACCGCGGTCACGACCACCGCGGTGCCGGCCGCGAGCGACAGCGCCCCGGCCGCGTTGCCGGCGAAGCGCACGCTGGCGCGCGCGCCGTCGGAGGCGCGCTCGAGCACGCACACCGTGCCGGCGGCCGAGGCCTCGACGCCGACGATCACGAGCGTGGTGCCGGCCGACAGCAGCAGCCCGGTGCCGGCCACCGACACCGCCACCGGCAGCGCCGACAGCGCGCTGACCTCCGACACCCGCGACTGCGCCTGCGCGCTCGCCAGCATCAGCGCGAGCACGGCCGCGACCGTGGCCTGACGAACCCTCAATGACCTTCTCATCGCAACTCTCCTTCGTTGAAAAAATGAGGCGACGCTCAGCCGCACGACGGCGGGCGCGCCGCCTCGTGCGCGTCGCGCAGCGTCTTGGCGAGCGTGAACGCGCTCGACATCAGGAACAGCCAGCCGACCGCGAGGAAGGCCTTGTAGGTCGGGTTCACGTCCATGCGCCACAGGCCCCACGCGGTCAGGCTCATCGCGAGCGCGAAGCCGCCCCACGCGACCGGCGTCCACAGCGGCGTGTCGGTGCCGGCGCGCTGCAGCGCGTGGTCGCGCACGTGCTTGGCGAGCGCGAACGCGGTGGTCAGGCAGAACGCGTAGCCCATCACGAGGAACGCGCGGTCGAGGTCGGCGCCGGGCAGGTAGGCCAGGCCGGTGCCGCACAGCAGCGCGGCCAGGCCGAACGAGGCCCAGACCTGCACGGTCCAGGCGCGGGTGTCGTGGCGGATCGAAACGGATGACATCGCAGGCTCCTCGGGTTTCGGTTGAGACGAAGCCATCTTCGGCGCTGGCCCGCCCCGGTATCAATCACCCGAAGGAGGGTCGCAAACGCGTGCGCCTTTGGTATCGTTCAGCGGTACTTCTGGAGCCCTCACGATGAGCACCACCCACGACCTCGTCCGCGCGCTGAAGGCCGAGCTGAAGGCCGCCGGCATCACCTACGCGCAGCTCGCCGCCGAGCTCGGCATGGCCGAGTCGAGCATCAAGCGCGTGTTCGCGAAGGGCGACATGCCGCTGTCGCGCATCGACGAGGTGCTGCGCGTGCTGAAGATGGATTTCGCCGAGCTCGCGCGCCAGATCGCCGACGCCCAACCGCTGCGCCGCGAGCTGACGCTCGAGCAGGAGCAGGCCGTGGTCAAAGACCGCAAGCTGATGCTGCTGGCGATCTGCGCGTTCAGCCAGTGGAGCGTCGAGCAGATGATCGCGACCTACGCGGTCACCGAGGCCGAGTGCGTCAAGTACCTGCTGCAGCTCGATCGCCTGGGCATCATCGAGCTGCGCCCGCTGAACCGCTACCGGCTGAAGGTGGCGAAGGGCTTTCGCTGGCGCCCGCACGGGCCGGTGATGACGTACTTCCGTGAGCGCGTCGCTGGCGACTACTTCAGCGGCGGCTTCGACGCCGACGGCGAGCTGCTGATGCTGGTGCACGGCCAGGTCAGCCACGCGCAGGCCGAGGGCTTCGTCGAGCGGCTGCAGCGCATCGGGCAGGACTTCGCGCAGCAGCACCTGGCCGAGCAGAAGCTCAGTGCCGAGCGCAAGCGCTCGTACACGATCGTCGTGGGCATGCGCTCGTGGTTCTTCGGCGCGTTCCTCGACCTGAAGCGGCAATGAGCCGCGTCACTCGAAGCGGCGCAGCACCTCGTCGTTGTGCTCGCCGAGCGTTGGCGCGCGCCGCGTGATCGCGCCCGGCGTCAGGCTCAGCTTCGGCACGATTCCGGGTACGTCGAGTTCGAGTCCCGCGGCGGTCGTGATGCGTTCGATCATGCCGCGGGCGCGGTAGTGCGGGTCGTCCGCGATGTCCTTCGCGGTGTAGATGCGGCCGGCCGGCACGGCGGCGGCGTTCAGCGCCTCGAGCACGTCGACGACACGGCGCGGCGCGGTCCACGCACCGATCGCCGCGTCGATCTCTGAGACGCGCGCGACGCGACCGGCGTTGCCGGCCAGCGCCGCGTCGCGGCCGAGGTCGTCGCGGCCGATCGCGCTCATCAGGCGCTTGAAGATCGAGTCGCCGTTGCCGGCCACCAGCACCCAGCCGTCGGCGCACGGGTAGGCGTTGCTCGGCGCGATGCCGGGCAGCGCCGAGCCCGCAGGCTCACGCACCGCGCCGAACGCGCTGTACTCGGGCAGCAGGCTCTCCATGCAGTTGAAGACGGCCTCGTACAGCGCCACGTCGACGACCTGGCCGCGGCCCTTCGGCGCGTCGGCGCTGACGCTCGCGTGGCGGTGCTGCAGCGCCATCAGGATGCCGATCACGCCGTGCAGCGACGCGAGCGTGTCGCCGATGCTCACGCCCACCCGCACCGGCACCCGGCCGGGCTCGGCGGTGAGATGCCGAAGGCCGCCCATCGCCTCGGCGACGACACCGAAGCCGGGCCGATCCTTGTACGGCCCGGTCTGCCCGTAGCCGCTGATGCGCAGCATGATCAGGCCGGGGTTGGTCGCACTCAGCGCTTCGTGACCGAAGCCCCAGCCCTCCATCACGCCGGGCTTGAAGTTCTCGACCAGCACGTCGGCCTCGTCGATCAGGCGGCGCACGATCTCGCGCGCGGCCGCGTCCTTCAGGTCGAGCGCGACGCTCTTCTTGTTGCGCGACTGGACCTGCCACCACACGCTCGTGCCGTCGTGCAGCAGCCGCCACTGGCGCAGCGGGTCGCCACCAGGGTTGTCAGCTTTCGCGGGCGGCTCGACCTTGAGCACCTCGGCGCCGAAGTCGGCCAGCGTCTTCGCGGCGAACGGGCCGGCGATCAACTGACCGAGCTCGACGACCTTCAGGCCCGCGAGCGGGCCGCGCGCGGGCGCGTCCTCAGGCCGCACGCTGCTCGAGCAGGTAGTTCGCATCGTCGTACTGGCCGAGCACCTCGGTCAGGTACGGCAGCACGGTCAGCAGTTCGTCGTGCAAGGTGTACGGCGGGTTGATCACGAACAGGCCGCTGCCGGCGAGGCCAAAGCCCTGCCGGTCGGGCTGCTGCGGTGTGAGGCGCGCGTGCAGCCAGCCCTTCGGGGCGAGCGCCTCGAGCCGCTTCGGCAGCTGCGCCGCCTCGAGCTTGCTGACCTGCGGGTACCACACGACGTACACGCCATCGGCGAAGCGCTCGATCGCCTCGCGCAGCGAGCCGATCACGCGGCCGTAATCGCGGTGGCCTTCGTAGCTCGGGTCCATCAGCACAACCGCGCGCCGCGACGACGGCGGCACCTGGCCCTTCAGGCCGTCGAAGCCGTCGGTGTCGTAGACCTCGGCGCCCTTCGCGGTGCCGATGTACGACGCGAGGATGCGGTGGTCGGTCGGGTGCAGCTCGAACAGGCGCAGCTGATCCTGCGCGCGCAGCACCATCTGGCCGAACGCCGGCGAGCCCGGGTACTGCGCGAGCGTGCCGTCGGCGTTGAACTCGCGCACCAGCGCCACGTAGTCGGCCAGCGCCGGCGGCAGGTCGTCGCGCGACCACAGCCGCGCGATGCCGTTCTCGAACTCGCCCTTCTGCTGCGCGTGGCGCCCCTCGAGCGAGTAGCCGCCGGCGCCGGCGTGGGTGTCGACCAGGCGGTACGGCTTGTCCTTCTGGTTCATGTGGCGCAGCACGCGGACCAGCACGGTGTGCTTGAGCACG
>DATMIN010000556.1:0-2257 GCA_035554275.1 Burkholderiaceae bacterium | reverse complement strand
GCGGCGCGGCCGGCGGTTTCTGCGCCGGCACCGGCACCCGCGCCCACGGCCGCGCAACCCGCGGTGGTCGCGAGCGCGCCGGCGTTGCGTGTCGCCGCGCCTTCGAGCGAGCCGCCGCCGTGGGTCGATGCGCCATTCGACGACGAGTTCGAGGCACGTCCCGCGGTCGTGGCACGCGAGCCGAAGCCGGCACCGATTGCCGCGGCGCCGGTCGAGTTCACGCCGACAGCGCTCGGCGCGCGCTGGGCCGAGCTGGTGCAGTCGCTCGTCGAGGCCGGCAGCATCAGCGCGTTCGCGCGCGAGCTGGCGATGCAGGCGCAGTGCGTCGCGCTCGACGAGCGCGCCGTGCCGGTGCAGTGCCGCTTGCGCGTCGAGCGCGAGACGCTGCGCGCCGCCGGCCCGTGCGAGAAGCTGCAGGCGGCGCTGGCCGCGCTGCTGCAGCGCGCGGTGCGGCTCGAGGTCGAGGCCGGCGCGGCGCTCGATTCACCGGCGCGGCGCGACGCCGCCGAGCGCGAGCGCCGCCAGGCGCAGGCCGAGAAGATCATTCACGACGACCCGCTGGTGCGCGCGCTGATGGCGCAGTACAAGACGGCGCGCATCGTGCCCGGTTCGGTCAAGCCGCATTGAGCCATCCAGACAATCAGGAGCAAAACGCGATGATGAAGAACCAATTGGCCGGGCTGATGAAGCAGGCCCAGGCGATGCAGGACAACCTGAAGAAGGCGCAGGACGAACTCGCGACGATCGAGGTCGAGGGCCAGTCGGGCGCTGGCCTCGTGAAGGTCACGATGACCTGCAAGCACGACGTGAAGCGGATCGCGATCGACCCGAGCCTGCTCGCCGACGACAAGGACATGCTCGAAGACCTGGTCGCCGCCGCCTTCAACGACGGCGTGCGCCGCGCCGAGGAAGTGAGCCAGGAGAAGATGGGCAAGTTGACCGCGGGCATGCCGATGCCACCGGGAATGAAATTCCCGTTCTGAGACCCGCTCACCCGTGACCGAGCCGTCGCTCGAGGGCCTGATCGACGCGCTGCGGCGCCTGCCCGGCGTCGGCGTCAAGTCGGCGCAGCGGATGGCGTTCCACCTGCTGCAGCACGACCGCGAAGGCGCGCAGCGCATCGCCGCGGCGCTGCAGGGCGCGGTCGCGAACGTGCGCCACTGCGAGCGCTGCCACACGTTCACCGAGGCACCAGTGTGCAGCGTCTGCCTCGACGGGCGGCGCGATGCGCGCCAGCTGTGCGTGGTCGAGACGCCGGCCGACAAGGCCGCACTCGAGCGCACCGGCAGCTACCGCGGCCTGTACTTCGTGCTGATGGGGCGGCTGAGCCCGCTCGACGGCGTCGGCACCGACGACATCGGCGCGCACGAGCTGCTGGCGCGCGCCGCCGACGGCCAGGTCGAGGAGGTGATCATCGCGACCAACTTCACCGCCGAGGGCGAGGCCACCGCGCACGTGCTCGCCGAGGCGCTGAAGGCCCGCGGCCTGCGCGTCACGCGGTTGGCGCGCGGCGTGCCGATCGGCAGCGAGCTCGAGTACGTCGACCTGGGCACGATCGCCCACGCGCTGATCGATCGGCGCTGACCGCGCCGCGGCGCGCCCCGATCAGTTGCTGCGCGCGACGCGCACGTGACCCTTGCGCTTCGCGGTGGCCGCGCGCGTCGACGGGTGACCGGCGGGCTTGCGCGTCACCGAAGCGGTGTGGGCCTTGCCGGTCTTGGTGGCGACGAACACCACGATCGACTGGCCCGGCTTGAAGCTCGCGCCGGCGGGCACGCCGTTCCATTGCGCGACCTGGGTCGCGCTGACGCGGTAGCGCTTGGCCACGCTCGCGACGCTGTCCTGGCGCCCGGCCTTCAGCGACATCTTGCGCAGCGGCGGCGCATCGGGCGCGAGCGACATCATCGCGTTGTCGGCGACCTCGACCGACACGTCGGCGCGGCGGTGCTCGCCGCGCGGCACCAAGAGCGTCGAGCCGGCCTTGACGAGCATGCGCGGCGGGATGCGGTTGACCTCGCGCAACTGTGCCTCGCTCATGCCGACCTGCTTGGCGGCATCGGCCGGGCGCAGCGTCTTCGTTGCGACCCACGCCGTCCAGCTCGCGAGCGGGCCGCGGTGCAGCGGCAACTGGCGCACGAACAGGTTCGCGTTGTCGTACGGCAGCAGCACCTGCGGCGTGCCGGCGGCCAGGATCACCGGCTTGTTCATCTGCGGGTTCAGGAACTGGAACTCGTCGAGCGGCATGCCGGCGAGCTTG
>DATMIN010000555.1:0-2861 GCA_035554275.1 Burkholderiaceae bacterium | reverse complement strand
GCTCGGCCTGTCGAGCCCGACGCAGCCCGAGCAGGCGGTGTTCGACGTCGCCGTCAATTCGCTGCGGCCGCAGCTGATCACGATCCCCGGCGTCGCGGTGCCGTTCCCGTACGGCGGCAAGAACCGGCTGATCTCGGTCGATCTCGACATGGCCGCGCTGCAGGCGCGCGGCCTCGCGCCGGCCGATGTGGTGAACGCGCTGAACCTGCAGAACCTGATCCTGCCGTCGGGCAGCGCGAAGTTCGGCGCGACCGAGTACACGGTGAAGATGAACGGCTCGCCCGACGAGATCGCGGGCCTGAACGACCTGCCGGTGCGCACCACCAGCGGCAACATCACCTACCTGCGCGACGTGGCCAATGTGCGCGACGGCTTCTCGCCGCAGACCAACATCGTGCGCCAGGACGGCGCGCGCGGCGTGCTGCTCTCGGTGCTGAAGAACGGCGGCGCCTCGACGCTCGACATCGTCGCCAACCTGCGCGCGCTGCTGCCGAAGGTGGCCCAGGTGCTGCCGGCCGACGTCAAGGTGACGCCGCTGTTCGACCAGTCGGTGTTCGTGAAGGCAGCCGTCAAGGGCGTGGTGATCGAGGCGCTGATCGCCGCCGCGCTGACGGCAGCGATGGTGCTGCTGTTCCTCGGCAACTGGCGCAGCACCTTGATCATCGCGCTGACGATCCCGCTCTCGATCCTGAGCTCGGTGATCGTGCTGCAGCTGCTCGGCGAGACGCTGAACCTGATGACGCTCGGCGGCCTCGCGCTCTCGGTCGGCATCCTGGTCGACCAGGCGATCGTGACGATCGAGAACATCGAGCGCCACCTGCACATGGGCACGAAGCTCGATGAGGCGATCCTCGTCGGCGCGCACGAGATCGGCGCCGCCGCGTTCGTCTCGACGCTGTGCATCTGCATCGTGTTCGTGCCGATGTTCTTCCTCTCCGGCGTCGCGCGCTTCCTGTTCGTGCCGCTGGCCGAGGCGGTGGTGCTGGCGATGGTCGCCTCGTACTTGCTGTCGCGAACGCTGGTGCCCACGCTCGTGATGCTGCTGATGCGCGGGGTGCACGCGAACGCCGCGGCCGAAGGCGCCGACACCACGAAAGCGAGCACGAAAGCGAGCGCGCTGCAGCGCGTCTACCGCGCGTTCGACGCCCGCTTCGAGCGCGTGCGCCGCGGCTACACGCTCGCGCTCGCGGCGGTGCTCGCCAAGCGCCGCGCGTTCGCGAGCATGTTCCTCGCGTTCTGCCTGCTGTCGTGCGCCCTCTTCCCATTCCTCGGGCGCGACTTCTTCCCGAGCGTCGACGCCGGCCAGATCCGCCTGCACATCCGCGCGCCCACCGGCACGCGCATCGAGGAGACGGCGCGGCTCGCGGATCAGGTCGAGGCCGCGATCCGCGAGCTGGTGCCGGCCGACCAGTTGGAGACCATCCTCGACAACCTCGGCGTGCCGAACAGCGGCATCAACCTGTCGTACAGCAACGCCGGCACGATCGGCACGCTCGACGGCGAGATCCAGCTCTCGCTGAAGGAAGGGCATCGCCCGACCGACGAATTCGTCAGCCTGCTGCGCGCCGAGTTGCCGAAGCGCTTTGCCGGCACCGAGTTCTTCTTCCAGCCGGCCGACATCGTCACGCAGATCCTCAACTTCGGCCTGCCCGCGGCGATCGACGTGCAGTTCACCGGCAACGCGCTCGAGGCCAACGCCGCGCTCGCCGCCGAGCTGACGAAGGAGATCCGCAAGATCCCCGGCGCCGTCGACGCGCACGTGCACCAGCGGCTCGACGGGCCCGCGATCGACATGCAGATGGACCGCTCGCGCCTGCAACAGCTCGGGCTGACGGCGCAGAACGTCGGCCAGAACGTGCTGATCGCGCTGTCGGGCAGCTCGCAGACGGCGCCGGCGTTCTGGCTCAATCCGAAGAACGGCGTGGTCTACAGCATCGCGGTGCAGACGCCGCAGTACGCGGTCGATTCGATCGACGCGCTGCTGAACATGCCCGTCGCCGGCGGCGGCGCGGCGGGCGGGGCCGCCGGCGCGAACGGCAGCACGCAACTGCTCGGCAACCTCGTCGAGGTCGCGCCGGCGCGCCAGCCGGCGATCGCCTCGCGCTACAACATCCTGCCGGCGATCGACGTCTACGTCAGCGTCCAAGGCACCGATCTCGCGAGCGTCGCCGCGCAGGTGCAGGAGAAGGTCGATGCGATCGCGAAGAAGCTGCCGCGCGGCAGCCAGGTCGTGGTGCGCGGCCAGGTACAGACGATGCAGGCCTCGTTCGTCGGGCTGATCGTCGGCTTGGGCGTGGCGATCGTGCTGGTCTACCTGCTGGTCGTCGTCAACTTCCAGTCGTGGATCGACGCGCTGATCATCGTCGCCGCGCTGCCGGCCGCGCTCGCCGGCATCGCGTGGATGCTGTTCATCACCGGCACCACGCTGTCGGTGCCGGCGCTGACCGGCGCGATCATGACGATGGGCGTGGCCACCGCGAACTCGATCCTGCTGGTCTCGTTCGCGCGCCAGCGCCTGCTGGATGGCGCCGACGCGCTGACGGCCGCGCTCGACGCCGGCGCCACCCGCATCCGCCCGGTGCTGATGACGGCGCTGGCGATGATCATCGGCATGATCCCGATGGCGCTCGGCCTCGGCGAAGGCGCCGAGCAGAACGCGCCGCTCGGCCGCGCGGTGATCGGCGGGCTGCTGTTCGCGACGGTCTCGACCTTGCTGCTCGTGCCGGTCGTCTTCGCCGGCGTGCACGGCCGCCTCGCGCAGCGCCGCGCCCACCGTTCATCGCACGTGCTCTCGCCACAACCGCCACACGCCTCGCCGCAGGAGTCCTGACCCGTGACCGAACACCTTCACGCCGGGCCCG
>DATMIN010000554.1:0-2837 GCA_035554275.1 Burkholderiaceae bacterium | reverse complement strand
GGCGATGGCGCTGCGCCGCCGCTGCGCATCGACGCGCCGGCGCGCGCGCTCGCGTTCGCGCCCGACGGGCAGCGCCTCGCGATCGGCGCGGCCGACGGCGCGGTGCGCATCGTCTCGGTCGCCGACGGTGCGACGCTGCAGCGCTTCGCCGCGCATCCGGGCGGTGTCACCGCGATCGCGTTCGGCACCGGCGGCGACACCGTCGCGACCGGGTCGGCGCACGGCGAGGTCGCGCTGTGGCAAGCCGCGACCGGGCAGGCGCTGCTGCGCGCCGCGTTCGCGCGCACTGTCGTCGGGCTCGACTTCAACCGCGACGGTTCGAGCGCGCTCGCCAAGTGGTCGCTCGCCGCGACCGACGCTGCGGGCACCGTGCACCTGATCGATGTCGACCCCGATCGCTGGCACCGGCCGGTGCAGCCGCCGAGCACGCTCACGCTCGACGCGGCCGGCGCCGCGCCGGGCGTGGCGGCGCGCTTCACCGCGAGCGGGCGCTGCCTGGCGCGCGCCGCGGCCGACGGCTCGGTCGCGGTCGTCACGGTGTTCGACGGGCAGCGCCTGTTGACGCTCGCGCCGGGCACGGCCGCGAGCGCGCCGACGGTTGCGCTCGCCACCGCGCAGACGCGCCGCTTCGCGTCGCTCGACGCGGCCGGCCGGATCGCCGCGTACGAGCAGCCGCTGTGCGGCGACGCCGAGGCCGTCTGCGCGTTCGCGCGCGGCCGGCTCGCGCGCGGCCCGGCGCCCGAGCAATGGCGGCGCTGGATCCCGAAGGGTTTCGATCTGAAGGCCGATGTGCGCCAGCCGCCGGTGAAGGGCGGCGCCTGCGAGGCGTTGATCAACAAGGTGCTGACACCGCCCTGATCCACCCCGGGGCTTGACGACCTTTCTACAATCGGCCCATGAACACGCCCGCCTACACCCGTGCCGCGCAGCTGCCGGCGATCCTCGCGCAGCGCATCGTCGTGCTCGACGGGGCGATGGGCACGATGATCCAGCGCTACAAGCTCGCCGAGGCCGACTACCGCGGCGCGCGCTTCGCCGGCCACGCCAAAGACCTGAAGGGCAACAACGATCTGCTGCCGCTGACCAAGCCCGAGCTGATCCGCGAGATCCACGAGCAGTACCTCGCGGCCGGCGCCGACATCATCGAGACCAACACCTTCGGCGCGACCTCGGTCGCGCAGGACGACTACGCGCTCGGCGCATTCGCGCGCGAGATGAACGTCGCCGCCGCGCAGATCGCGCGCGCCGCGTGCGAGAAGTTCAGCAGCGCCGACAAGCCACGCTTCGTCGCCGGCGCGCTCGGGCCGACGCCGAAGACCGCGAGCATCAGCCCCGACGTCAACGACCCGGCCGCGCGCAACGTCACGTTCGACGAGCTGCGCGCCGCGTACCACGAGCAGGCGAGCGGGCTGCTCGAAGGCGGCTGCGACCTGTTCCTGGTCGAGACGGTGTTCGACACGCTCAACGCCAAGGCCGCGATCTTCGCGCTCGACGAGCTGATGGAAGAAACCGGCGAGCGGCTGCCGGTGATCGTCTCGGGCACGGTGACCGACGCGTCGGGCCGCATCCTGTCGGGCCAGACGGTCAGCGCGTTCTGGCACAGCGTGCGCCACGCGCGGCCGCTCGCGATCGGCCTGAACTGCGCGCTCGGCGCGGCGCTGATGCGGCCCTACATCGAGGAGCTGGCGCGCATCGCCGGCGACACGTACGTCAGCTGCTACCCGAACGCCGGGCTGCCCAACCCGATGAGCGAGACCGGCTTCGACGAGACGCCCGAGATCACTGGCGGGCTGCTCGAAGAGTTCGCGAAGGCCGGCTTTCTGAACATCGCCGGCGGCTGCTGCGGAACCACGCCGGCGCACATCGCCGCGATCGCGCAACGCGTGGGCAAGTACCGGCCGCGCTGCGGGCACAAGGGCGCGCTGTTCGGCGAGCTTGACCTCGAGGCGGCTTGACTACAATCTGAGTTCGCCCGAGGAGCGTTGCGACAGCCGCGGTTTGACAACCGCAAGCTGCCAGGCTCGGGCACGGCGCACCGCGGTGCGACGGTTCAACGGCGCTCACCTGACCTGACACGGTCCGCGGTGAGCAGCGCGGGCCTCTTTCGAGTTCGCCGCGATGACCACCAAGCCTGTCGTTCCCCCGATGAAACTCTCCGGCCTCGAGCCGGTGCTGATCGGCGAGGGTGCTCTTTTCGTCAACGTCGGCGAGCGCACCAACGTGACCGGCTCGAAGGCGTTCGCGCGGATGATCCTGGACGGCGAGTTCGAGCAGGCGCTGAGCGTCGCGCGCCAGCAGGTCGAGAACGGCGCGCAGGTCATCGACATCAACATGGACGAGGCCATGCTCGACAGCCAGGCCGCGATGGTGCGCTTCCTGAACCTGATCGCCGGCGAGCCCGAGATCGCGCGCGTGCCGATCATGGTCGACAGCTCGAAGTGGAGCGTGATCGAGGCCGGCCTGAAGTGCATCCAGGGCAAGGGCATCGTCAACTCGATCTCGCTGAAGGAAGGCGTCGAGCAGTTCAAGCACCAGGCGAAGCTGGTGCGGCGCTACGGCGCGGCGGCGGTGGTGATGGCGTTCGACGAGACCGGCCAAGCCGACACCTACGAGCGCAAGATCCAGATCTGTGAACGCGCGTACCGGATGCTCGTCGACGAGGTCGGTTTCCCGCCCGAGGACATCATCTTCGACCCGAACATCTTCGCGATCGCCACCGGCATCGAGGAGCACAACAACTACGCCGTCGACTTCATCAACGCGACGCGCTGGATCAAGCAGAACCTGCCGGGCGCGAAGGTCTCGGGCGGCGTCTCGAACGTATCTTTCAGCTTCCG
>DATMIN010000553.1:0-18267 GCA_035554275.1 Burkholderiaceae bacterium | reverse complement strand
AGGCCGAGTCGCCGAACAGCTGCTTGAAGTTCGCGAGGCCGGCCCACTCGGTCGACAGGCCGAAGCTGTCCTGAACCTGCAGCGACTGCAGCACCGCCTGAGCGGCCGGCCAGAAAAAGAACACCGCGATGATGAGCACCTGCGGCGTCAGCAGCGCCCAGGGCAACCAGGCGGAGGTAAAGCGAACGCGCTTTTCCAACGGGCCCGCCACTCAGAGCGCGGGCGCCTTGCTGGCCTTCTCGAAGCGCTCGAGCTGCTCGTTGCCGCGCTTCATCGCGGCCTCGAGCGCGTCCTTCGGTTCCTTCTTGCCGGCCCAGATCTGCTCGGTCTCTTCGTCGATGATCGTGCGGATCTGCAGGAAGTTGCCCAGGCGGATGCCGCGCGACTTGTCGGTGGTCTTGCGGATCATCTGCGTCACGGCGACGTCGGTGCCCGGCTTGTCCTTGTAGAAGCCGGACTTCTCGGTCAGCTGGTACGACGCCATCGTGATCGGCAGATAGCCGGTGCGCTTGTGGCTGGCCGATTGCACCTCGGGGCTGGACAGGAACTTGAAGAACTCGGCCACGCCCTTGTACTCGGCCGGCTTCTTGCCCGCCATCACCCAGAGGCTGGCGCCGCCGATCGCGGTGTTCTGCGGTGCGCCGGCCACGTCGGGGTAGTACGGCAGCGGCGCGAGGCCGTAGGCGAACTTGCCGCTCTTGGCGACGTCGGCATACGAGCCCGACGAGCCGGTGAACATCGCGCACTCGCCCGACACGAACGACGGCACGGCGTTGCTGTCGCGGCCCTTGTAGACGAACAGGCCCTGCTTGGCCATGTTGGCGAGGTTCTCGAAGTGGCGCAGGTGCAGTGGCGAGTTGAACGCGAGGCGCGCGCTCGGGCCGCCGAAGCCGTTGTTCTGGGTCGCGAACAGCGTGTTGTGCCACAGCGAGAAGCTCTCGAGGTGGACCCAGCTCATCCAGCTCGTCGTGTACGGGCACCTGCTGCCGTTGGCCTTCAGCTTGGCCGCGGCGGCGACCACCTCGGGCCAGGTGCTCGGCGCCTTGTTCGGGTCGAGGCCGGCGGCCTTGAAGGCATCCTTGTTGTAATAGAAGATCGTCGTCGAGCTATTGAACGGGAACGACATCATCTCGCCGCTCGGCGCGGTGTAATAGGCCGACACCGCGGGCACGTAGCCCTTGGGGTCGAACGCGACGCCGCTCTGCTTCATCACCTCGCCGACCGGCTTGACCGCGCCCTTGGCGTTCATCATCGTCGCGGTGCCGACCTCGAACACCTGCACGATGTGCGGCGCGTTGCCGGCGCGGAATGCCGCCATCGTCGCCGTCATCGATTCGGCGTAGGTGCCCTTGAAGGTGGGCACGACCTTGTATTCCTTCTGGCTCTCGTTGAACTGCTTGGCCAGGTCGTTGACCCATTCGTTCAGCCCGCCCGTCATCGAGTGCCACCACTGGACTTCGACCTGGGCGTGTGCCGGCAGCGACAGGGCCAGCGCCAGCGCGCCGACGGCCAGCGCGAGAGATTTGAATTTCATGACAACTCCGTGTCTGTGGTGAGGGCGATTCGTGACCAACCCGGCAGTGTGCGCGGCGGTTGTGACAGCCGCGTTTATCCCCCGCGAAGGCGTGGCGCGGCAATCGGGACCAACCTCAGGGGCTGGCAGGGGCGCACCACCGCCCGTGCTGCGGTGCCGCAAGGCCTGCGTTAACATGTCGCCTCAAGTGCCAACGCGGGTGCCGCAGAGCACCCGGCCCCCATGAACGCACCCGTTCCGCTGAGCCGCTTTGCCGCTGCCGGCCAGGCCGCCGAGCCGTCGCCGCGGCTGCGCGAGATCCCCTACAACTACACCTCGTTCTCCGATCGCGAGATCGTGATCCGCCTGCTCGGCGCGCGTGCCTGGGAGATGCTCTCGCGCCTGCGCGACGAGCGCCAGACCGGCCGCTCGGCGCGCATGCTGTACGAGGTGCTCGGCGACATCTGGGTCGTGCAGCGCAACCCGTACCTGCAGGACGATCTGCACGACAACCCGCGCCGCCGCGGCGCGCTGATCGAGGCGCTGCACCACCGCCTCGGCGAGGTCGAGAAGCGGCGCACGCCGCAGGCCGACCGCGAGCGCGACGCCGTCGTCGGCGAGCTGCTCGGGCTGGCGGGCGCGGCGGTGACCGCGTTCGCCGAGCAGTTCGACGCGGTCGCCGAACTGCGCCGCCGCACCGCGAAGCGGCTCGGCCGGATGACGGCGAAGGACAACATCAAGTTCGACGGGCTGTCGCGTGTCTCGCACGTGACCGACGCGACCGACTGGCGCGTCGAGTACCCGTTCGTCGTGCTGATGCCCGACACCGAGGCCGAGATGGCCGGGCTCGTGAAGGGCTGCATCGAACTCGGCCTGACGATCATCCCGCGCGGCGGCGGCACCGGCTACACCGGCGGCGCGATCCCGCTGACCTGGAACAGCGCGGTCATCAACACCGAGAAGCTCGAGGCGATGACCGAGGTCGAGATGCGGGCCTTGCCGGGCAGCGATGGGCAGCCGCGCCGCGAGGTCGCAACGATCTGGACCGAGGCCGGCGTCGTCACCCAGCGCGTGGCCGATGCGGCCGAGCGCGCCGGCTTCGTTTTCGCGGTCGACCCGACCTCGGCCGAAGCCTCGTGCATCGGCGGCAACATCGCGATGAACGCCGGCGGCAAGAAGGCCGTGCTGTGGGGCACCGCGCTCGACAACCTCGCGTCGTGGCGCATGGTCACGCCCGACGCGACCTGGCTCGAGGTGATCCGGCTCGACCACAACCTCGGCAAGATCCACGACGCCGAGGTGGCGAGCTTCGAGCTGCGCCACTACGACGCCTCGGGCAAGACGCTCGAGCGCACCGAGCGGCTCGACATTCCCGGCCGCGTGTTCCGCAAGGAAGGTCTCGGCAAGGACGTGACCGACAAGTTCCTCGCCGGGCTGCCGGGCATCCAGAAGGAAGGCTGCGACGGGCTGATCACGAGCGCGCGCTGGGTCGTGCACAAGATGCCGGCGCACACGCGCACCGTGTGCCTCGAGTTCTTCGGCAACGCGAAGGACGCGGTGCCGTCGATCGTCGACATCAAGGACTACATGTTCGAGCAGGCGCGCCAGGGCGGCGCGATCCTGGCCGGGCTCGAGCACCTCGACGACCGCTACCTGAAGGCGGTCGGCTACGCGACCAAGAGCAAGCGCGGCGGCCTGCCAAAGATGGTGCTGTTCGGCGACATCGCCGGCGACGACGCCGACGTGGTGGCGCGCGCCGCGAGCGAGGTGGTGCGGCTGGCGAACGGCCGTGCCGGCGAAGGCTTCGTCGCGGTCAGCGCCGAGGCGCGCAAGAAGTTCTGGCTCGACCGCAAGCGCACCGCCGCGATCAGCAAGCACACCAACGCGTTCAAGGTCAACGAGGACGTGGTGATCCCGCTGCCGCGGATGGGCGAGTACACCGAGGGCATCGAGCGGCTCAACATCGAGCTGAGCCTGCGCAACAAGCTCGCGCTCGTCGACGCGCTCGAGGCGTTCTTCGTCGCCGGCGAGCTGCCGCTCGGCAAGAGCGACGACGCCGGCGAGATCGCGTCGGCCGAGTTGCTGGAAGATCGGGTGCAGCGCTCGCTCGCGCTGATCCGCGAGGTCGGCGCGCAGTGGCGGCGCTGGCTCGAGCAGCTCGACGTGGTGCAACCCGACACAGGGCGCACGCTTTTTGCCGACCTGCAGGACCACACGCTGCGCGCGTCGTGGAAGACGCAGATCCGCGCCGAGCTGCAGGGCATCTTCGCCGGCGCGGCGCTGCAGCCGATCGTCGACGCGTGCCAGAAGATCCACGGCGAGGTTCTGCGCGGCCGGGTCTGGATCGCGCTGCACATGCACGCCGGCGACGGCAACGTGCACACCAACATCCCGGTCAACAGCGACAACTACGAGATGCTGCAGACCGCGCACGAGGCCGTGGCGCGGATCATGAAGCTGGCGCGCTCGCTCGACGGCGTGATCTCGGGCGAGCACGGCATCGGCATCACCAAGCTCGAGTTCCTGACCATCGAGGAGATGACCGACTTCACGGCGTACAAGCTGAAGGTCGACCCGGAAGGGCGCTTCAACAAGGGCAAGCTGCTGCGCAGCGACGGCCTGAAGGCCGATCTGACGAACGCCTACACGCCGAGCTTCGGGCTGATGGGCCACGAGTCGCTGATCATGCAGCGCAGCGACATCGGCGAGATCGCGAATTCGATCAAGGACTGCCTGCGCTGCGGCAAGTGCAAGCCGGTGTGCGCCACGCACGTGCCGCGCGCCAACCTGCTGTACTCACCGCGCAACAAAATCCTCGCGACCTCGCTGCTGGTCGAGGCGTTTCTTTACGAGGAGCAGACGCGCCGCGGCATCAGCATCAAGCACTGGGAGGAGTTCGAGGACGTCGCCGACCACTGCACCGTGTGCCACAAGTGCCTGAGCCCGTGCCCGGTGGACATCGATTTCGGCGACGTGTCGATGAACATGCGCAACCTGCTCGGCAAGATGGGCAAGAAGAGCTTCCGGCCCGGCAACGCGATGGCGATGCTGTTCCTCAACGCCACCAATCCCGAGACGATCAAGGCGCTGCGCGTCGGCATGGTCGGCATCGGCTTCAAGGCGCAGCGCATCGCCAACAACCTGCTGCGTGGTCTCGCCAATGCGCAGACCGCGGCGCCGCGCTCGACGGTCGGCAGCGCGCCGATCAAGGAGCAGGTGATCCACTTCATCAACAAGAAGCTGCCGGGCGGGCTGCCGAAGAAGACCGCGCGGGCGTTGCTCGACATCGAGGACAAGAGCTACGTCCCGATCATTCGCGACCCGAAAGCCACGACGAGCGAGACCGAGGCCGTCTTCTACTTCCCGGGCTGCGGCTCGGAGCGGCTGTTCTCGCAGGTCGGCCTGGCGACGCAGGCGATGCTCTGGCATGCCGGCGTGCAGACGGTGCTGCCGCCGGGGTATCTCTGCTGCGGCTACCCGCAGCGCGGCTCGGGGCAGTTCGACAAGGCCGAGAAGATCATCACCGACAACCGGGTGCTGTTCCACCGCGTCGCCAACACGCTGAACTACCTCGACATCAAGACCGTCGTCGTGAGCTGCGGCACCTGCTACGACCAACTGCAGGGCTACCAGTTCGACAAGATTTTCCCCGGCTGCCGGATCGTCGACATCCACGAGTATTTGCTGGAGAAGAACATCACGCTGGGCGATGCAGCCGGCGGCGGCTATCTGTACCACGACCCGTGCCACACGCCGCTGAAGCAGCGCGAGCCGATGAAGACGGTCAAGGCGCTGGTCGGCGCGAACGTGATCGAGAGCAAGCGCTGCTGCGGCGAGAGCGGCACCTTCGGCGTGACGCGCCCCGACATCGCCACGCAGGTGCGCTTCCGCAAGGCCGAGGAGCTGCGCAAGGACGAGGCCGCGCTGCGCGCGCTCGGCAGCAGTGTCGAGGCGAAGGGGCCGGTGAAGATCCTGACCTCGTGCCCGAGCTGCCTGCAGGGCCTGTCGCGCTACACCGGCGACCTCGATAACGGGCTGCTCGAGGCCGACTACATCGTCGTCGAGATGGCGAACCGCCTGCTCGGGGCCGACTGGATGCCCGACTACGTCGCGCGCGCCAACGAGGGCGGCATCGAGCGGGTGCTGGTGTGAGCGTGCGCGGCGCGGCGGGCGGTGCGAAATCGGGCGCGGTTTCGGGTGGTCTCGCGGCCGGCCGACGCCCCGGCGCCGGCGGTCGCGTCGATATACTGCCCGCGGTGAAAGAGCTGTGAAGAGGATGTTTTCGTGAAGCCTGTGTTGCCCATCGATCTCTCCAGCGGCCTCAAGCTCGACCCGAAACAGGCGCGCGCGGTCGGCGAATCGCTGTCGAGCGAGTACTGCTTTGCCGAGCCGTTCCCGCACATCGTGCTCGACAACTTCCTGCCGGATGAGCTCGTGTCCGGGCTCAAGCAGCACTTCCCGGAAGAGGCGCTCGCGTCGGACAAGGTGTTCGAGGTCGGCTACGCCGGCCACCACAAGCGCCAGATCCTGCCGGCCGAGTGCGACGAATACTGCCGGCGCGCGTTCGACTTCTTCAATTCGCAGCCGTTCCTCGAGTTCCTCGAAGGCCTGTCGGCGATTCCCGCGCTGCTGCCCGATCCGTACTACGTTGGCGGCGGCTTCCACGAGATCGGGCGCGGCGGCAAGCTCGGCATCCACGCCGACTTCCGCATCAACAACCAGCTGCACCTGAGCCGGCGCATGAACGTCATCGTCTACCTGAACGAAGACTGGCGCGACGAGTACGGCGGCTGCCTCGAGCTGTGGAGCCGCGACATGGCGACCAAGGTGAAGAGCGTCGCGCCGGTGATGAACCGCTGCGTGATCTTCAACACCGACGCCGATTCGTACCACGGCCACCCCGATCCGCTGACCACGCCCGAAGGCGTGCTGCGGCGCTCGGTGGCGCTGTACTACTACACCGCGTCGCGCGCGATCTACGACGAGGTGCCGAACCGCGGCACGATGTACGCCGCGCGGCCGGGCGAAGACGCCGCCAACCGGCGCGAGGCGGCGACGCTGCGGCGCGAGCAGCATCTGAACGAGTGGGTGCCGCCGGCGCTGCTGCGCTACTCGCGCGGGGCGATGCGCCGCATCCGCAAGCTGGTCGCGCCGGCGCCCAAGACCTGAGGCCGCCGCGGGGCGCGAAGACCCCGGCGTCGAGTGCGGCCGGCGCCTTCGCTACACTGCGCCGGCATTCAAAAAGCGACTCATGGCCGGCCTGACCTCGACCACTCCCGCGCCCACCGCGCTCACGGTGCACCAACGCTCGCGCGTGCTCGAGGTGGGGTTCGCCGACGGCGCGACCTTTCGCATCCCGTTCGAGCTGATGCGCATCTATTCGCCGTCGGCCGAGGTGCAGGGGCACGGGCCTGGGCAAGAGGTGCTGCAGACCGGCAAGCGCGAGGTCGCGCTCACCAACCTCGAGCCGGTGGGCAACTACGCGGTCCAGCCGAGCTTCTCCGACGGCCACGACTCCGGCATCTTCTCGTGGGACTACCTCTATTTCCTCGGCTCGCAAGAGGCCGAGCTCTGGCAGCAGTACGAGGCGCGCCTGCAGGCCGCCGGCGTGGCGCGCGACGCACCGATGCAGCCCGCTGCCGCAGCAGTTGCCGGCGCCTGCGGCCATCACCATTGAAACGCGTGCACACGGGCCGCCCATGAGCGAGACGCACTTCGGCTTCCAGACCGTCGACGAGGCCCAGAAGGCCGGCCGCGTGCGCGGCGTGTTCGACTCGGTCGCGTCGAAGTACGACGTGATGAACGACCTGATGTCGATGGGCCTGCACCGCGCCTGGAAGGCCT
This sequence comes from Burkholderiaceae bacterium, assembly GCA_035554275.1. Classification (GTDB taxonomy): domain Bacteria; phylum Pseudomonadota; class Gammaproteobacteria; order Burkholderiales; family Burkholderiaceae_C; genus LMDS01. The sequence goes on along the minus strand of DATMIN010000553.1, from coordinate 10,910 downwards.
ACACCGTCGCGGTGGCCGACCTGCGCGAGGGCCAGCGCGTGCTCGACATCGCTGGCGGCACCGGCGACCTGGCGCGCGCGTTCGCGCGCAAGGTCGGCGCCTCGGGCACCGTGGTCCACACCGACATCAACGAGGCGATGCTGCGCCGCGGCCGTGACCGCCTGCTCGACGAAGGCCTCGTGCTGCCCACGGTGATCTGCGACGGCGAGTCGCTGCCGTTCGCCGACGCGAGCTTCGACGCGGTCAGCGTGGCCTTCGGTCTGCGCAACATGACGCACAAGGAAGCGGCGCTGGCCGAGATGAACCGCGTCCTCAAGCCGGGCGGCCGGCTGCTCGTGCTCGAGTTCTCGAAGGTCGCGCCACCGCTGGCCAAGGCCTACGACTGGTATTCGTTCAACGTGCTGCCGCGCATCGGCCAGTGGGTCGCGGGCGACGCGCAGAGTTACCGCTACCTCGCCGAGTCGATTCGCGTGCACCCGGGGCAGGCGGAACTGAAGGCGATGATGAAGACGGCCGGCTTCGGCCACGTCGATGTGCACAACCTCAGCGCCGGCGTCGTCGCGCTGCACGTGGGCATCCGATGCTGAGCGCGGCACGCATGCGCTCGCTGCGCGCCGGCTGGCGCGAGCCGCGCACGGCCGCGCTGGTGTGCGTCGGCGGGCTGCTGTTGCTGTGCGCGCGCGAGGCCGCGGCATCGGCGCTCAGCAGCCTGACCGCCTCGGTCGGCCTGCTGGCCGCGCTGGCCGGCGTGTTCGCGCTCAAGGGCTGGCCCGGCCACCTGGCGCCGTCGGCGCTGTCGACCGCGGGCGGTGCGATCCTGATCGCCGGGGCCGCCTGGTGGTGGCGCGAGCGCATCGTGGCCCGCGTGCCCCGCCTGGCGCTCTTGCTGCCGACCGGGCGTGGCACCGCCGCGCTGCGCTCGCCGGCGCGCCCCGCACCAGCCATGCCCGCCCTGCCGGGCGGCATCGAGCGCGAGCGGCTGCTGGCCGATCTGCGCCAGCACTTCGTGCGCCTGCAGGATGCCTGGGACGGCGACGAGGCCGCCGCGCTGGAATCGCTGACCACCCCCGAACTCCTCGCCGAGCTGCGGCTCGAGAGCGCCGAGACGGCCGAACCGGCGGAGCGCCGCCGCACCGAGATCGTGACGCTGCATGCCGAACTGATCGGCTTCGAGACATTGGGCGGTTCCGACCTGGCCAGCGTCGACTATTCGGGCCTGATGCGCGAGGGGCCCGATGGCGGCGCCGCACCGTTTCGGGAACTTCGGATGCTGACGCGGTCGAACGACCGGGCCGGCGACGTTTGGCGGCTCGCTCGGCACCAGACGTTGCTGTAGCGCCTCAACCGGAGCGGCAGCCGAGCGACTTGTTCACGCTTTCGGCGCGGAATCTGCCCGGTGTTCCCTTGCTTGGGGGTTGCTGGCCGGTCGGGCTTCACCGGTACACTCCCGAGGTTGACAAAGATCGACATTCGGCGGCGCGCGGTGCGCTGGAAACCAGCCCGTGCGGCTTGTTCCGCGGCCGGCCATCGGTTCGCCGACGGCCCCCGGCCGTTGCCATCATGATGTGTTGGGAGTTTTTTCGAATGACCTATGGACTGACTGCCGCCGCCGCACGCTCGCGCATTTCGATGGCCACTGCCGTGGCCGCCTGCGCGGTGCTGCTGGCCCTGGCCGGATGCGGCGAGAAGAAAGACAAGGACAAGCCGGCGTCACAGACCGCGGCGAAAGTCAACAAGGAAGAAATCACCGTCCACCAGATCAACTTCGTGCTGCAGCAGCAACGCGGCCTGGCGCCGGAGCAGGCCGCCTCGGCGAGCCAGCAGGCGCTCGAGCGGCTGGTCGACCAGGAACTCGCGGTCCAGAAGGCGCGCGACCAGAAGCTCGATCGCGACCCGCGCGTGGTGCAGCAGATCGAGGCCGCGCGGCGCGAGATCGTGGCACGTGCCTACGTCGAGAAGATCGCCACCGGCGCGCCCAAGCCCACGCCGGCCGAGATCAAGGCCTATTACGACGGCCACCCGGCGCTGTTCTCGCAGCGCCGTGTCTACAACCTGCAGGAGGTCCTGATCCAAGCGCAGCCGGCCCAGCTCGCCGACCTGAAGGCCAAGCTCGACGCCTCGAAAAATGCCGTCGCGTTCGTCGACTACCTGAAGGCGAACGACTTCAAGTTCACCGCGAACCAGGCCGTCCGCGCCGCCGAGCAGTTGCCGCTGTCGAGCCTTGACACGTTCGCCCAGATGAAGGATGGGCAGACGACCTTCACGCCGAACCCGACGGGCGCGCAGGTGCTGTTCCTGGCTGGCGCCCGCAGCCAGCCGGTCGACGAGGCGCGTGCCGCGCCGGCGATCGAGCAGTTCCTGCTCAACGAGCGCAAGCGCAAGCTGGTCGACGACGACCTGCGCGCGTTGCGCGCGGCTGGCAAGATCGAATACATCGGCGAGTACGCCAAGGGCGGGGCGCGCGAAGTGAAGCCCGCGCCGGCGCCGCCGCCGGAAGCGCCGCCACTGACCTCGATCGCGCCGCCGATGCCGGCCGGCTCGATCCCCAGCGCCGCGCCGAACATCGAAGTCGAGCCCATCAACACCGCCCCCGCATCGGCCCCGAACACCGGCACGCTGGAAAAGGGCATGAAGGGGTTCAAGTGACGCCGCACGCGGCCCATCCGATTCCTTTCAAAGCATGAGACAGACAATGCGCCACTTCCTCAAGATCATGCTGTTCGCGCTGGCCCTCTCGTCCAGCGCCTTCGCGCAACCCAGCCCGTCGGCCACCGCCTCCGCCCCCAAGGCGGAAGCGATCCTCGGTGTCGGCGACACGCTTCGCATCACGGTCTATCAGAACCCCGACCTGACGCTGGAGGCGATCCGCATCAACGAGCTCGGGCAGATCAACTTCCCGTTGATCGGCAACGTCGCGGTCGGCGGCCTGACCGTGTCGGCGGCCGAGCAGAAGATCGGCAAGATGCTGCGCGACGGCGGCTTCGTGCTGCGCCCGCAGGTGACGATCCAGGTCGGGACGATCCGCAGCAGCGTGATCTCGATCCTCGGCCAGGTGGCCAAGCCGGGCCGCTACCCGATCGAGACGGTCGGCGCGAAGGCCTCGGAGATGATCGCGGTGGCCGGCGGCGTCGTGCCGGGCGGTGCCGATGTGGTCACGCTGGTGGGCACGCGCAACGGCAAGCCGATCAAGCTCGACATCGACCTGCCCTCGATCCTGCAGTCGGGCAAGACGGAGCTCGACATTCCGGTCGACAACGGCGACGTCATCTACGTCGACAAGGCGCCGTCGGCCTACATCTACGGCGAGGTGCAGCGCCCCGGCATGTTCAAGATCGAGCGCGGCATGTCGCTAATGCAGGCGTTGGCCCAGGCCGGTGGCCTGACGCCGAAGGGCACGCAGCGCGGGATGAAGGTGCACCGGCGCGACGCGAACGGCAACGTGACGATCTCCGACATCGGCCTGAACGATCCGGTGGCGCGCGACGACGTGATCTACGTCAAAGAATCGCTCTTCTGAGGCGGGCCCATCATGTCGATCAAACAACTGCTGCGCATCATCTGGGCGCGCAAATGGCTGGTGCTGCTGCTGACGGTGGTGGTCGCGATCGCCGGCACGGCCTTTACGCTGACGCTGCCCAAGCTGTACACCGCCGAGACGTCGATGGTCGTCGAGGTGCGCATCGACCCGGCCTTGGGCGCACTCGCCCCGGCGCTGGGCGCGTCGAACTACATGGCCACGCAGGTCGAAATCATCAAGAGCGAGCGCGTCGCCTCGCGCGTGGTGAAGATGATCGGCGTCGAGCGTTCGCCCACCGCCGTGCAGCAGTGGCGTGACGCGACGAAGGCGAAGATTCCGCTCGAGCGCTACTTCGCCAACCTGCTGCAAGGCGGGCTGCAGGTCGAGCCGTCGAACGGCAGCAACATCATCAACGTGCGCTTCTCGGCGCAGGACCCGATCTTCGCGCAGGCCGCGGCGAACGCGTTCGCGCAGGCCTACATGGATGTGTCGGTCGAACTGCGGGTCGCGCCGGCGCGCCAGTCGGCTTCGTTCCTCGACGACCAGACCAAGGTGCTGCGCACCAACCTCGAGGCGGCGCAACAGCGCTTGTCGAAGTTCCAGCAGGAGAAGGGCATCGTCGTCTCCGATGCGAGCTTCGACCAGGAGAACGCGCGCTATCAGACGCTGGTGAGCCAGCTGGGTTCGGCGCAGGCCGAGCGGGTCGAGAACGAGACGCGGCTGCGCAATTCGGGCGTCGAGACCTCGCCCGACATCCTGGCGAGCGGCACGGTGCAGGGCCTGAAAAGCCAGCTCGCCACCGCGGAAACCAAGATGACCGAGCTGAGCGCGGTCGTCGGCAAGAACCACCCGTCGCGCATCCAGCTCGAGGCGCAGATCGGCGAGATCAGGCAGCAGATCGCGGCCGAGACGCGCCGTGTTTCGGGTGGCACCTCGACGGCGACGCGCGGCAGTGGTCAGAAGGTCGGCGAGTTGCAGGCGATGGTCGAAGAGCAGCGCAAGAAGCTGCTGACACTGCGGGCCGACCGTGACCAGGTGGCGGTCTACCAGCGTGATGTCGACACCGCTCAGCGGGCCTACGAGTCGGTTGCCTCGCGCTACACCACGATTGCGATGGAGAGCCAGAACAACCAAGCCAACACACGGCTGCTGAGCCCGGCGGTCGAGCCGCTCGAGCCGTCGAAGCCGAAGATCCAGGCCGGCATCGCCGGGTCGCTGGCCGGTGGCCTGGCGCTCGGCATGCTCGCAGCGCTGGCTTGGGAGCTGCTCGACCGCCGCGTTCGCGATCCGGAAGATCTGCTCGTGATGGCCGGCGTGCCGGTCATCGGGGTGCTGCGGCCGGAAGGCTCGAAGCGCCCGGTGTTCCGCAAGATGCTGCTGGCGGGCCCGGCGCCGGTCGGGCGAACGTTGTTGGCCGGCCCGGGAGTTCGATCATGAAGATGACGGTGTCGATGGTCTCCGGGGCGCCGCGGGTCAGCCGCTCGCTCGGCGGCATCCTGGTGGACAGCGGGCTGCTCAAGCCCGAAGACGCCGAGCGCGTGCTGCTGGTGCAGAAGGAACATGGCCTGCGCTTCGGCGACGCCGCGGTCCGGCTCGGGCTGCTGACCGAGGCCGACATCCAGTACGCGCTGTCGCGCCAGTTCGCCTACGCCTACCTGCGCCGCACGCCGGGCGACAAGAAGCCGGTCAGCGACGAGCTCGTCGCCGCCTATCAGCCGTTCAGCCCGCGCGTCGAGCAGCTGCGCTCGATCCGCAGCCAGCTGATGCTGCGCTGGTTCGACAAGGCCGACGCGCGCCAGGTGCTGACCATCGTCGGCACCGAGCGCGGCGAAGGTCGCAGCAACCTCGCGGCGAACCTGGCGGTGGTGTTCTCGCAGCTCGGCGAGCGCACGCTGCTGGTCGATGCCGACCTGCGCCACCCGCGCCAACACGAGCTGTTTTTCCTCGAGAACAAGATCGGCCTGTCGACGGTGCTGTCGGGCCGCTCGCGCGAGGAGGCGATCGTGCGCATTCCCGATCTGGCCGGCCTGTGCGTGCTGCCGGCCGGGCCGGTGCCGCCGAACCCGCTCGAGCTGCTGAACCGGCTCAACTTCGACGAGTTCATGATCCAGGCGAAGTCGACTTTCGACGTCGTGATCATCGACACGCCGGCGCTCTCGGTCGGTGAGGACGCGGCGATGATCGCGGTGCGCACCGGCGCCGCGCTCGCGGTGGCGCGCAGCGCGCAGACGCGCGTCGCGGCATTCTCCGACCTCGTGCAGGGCCTGATGAACGCCGGCGTCAGCGTTGTCGGCACGGTGCTCAACGAGGTGCCGAGGTCGAAGGCCAAGAAGGAAAAGGAAACCAGTGAGTAGTGTGCTGCCGCGCGGCATGAACGCCTCCGGCGCGGCCGCGTGGCCCACGACCTGGCTGGTCGCGATCGCCGGGTTCCTGGCGATGTACGTGCCGCTGTACCTGTGGGCGGCGCAGGGCATCTGGCAGACCGAGGACCAGGGCCACGGCGCAATCATCCTGGTCGTGATGGTGTGGCTGTTCTGGACGCTGCGCCACCCGATCGACGCCGCGCCGTTGCGCCCCGCGCCGGTTCTCGGCGCGCTGGTCTTCGGCTTCGGGCTGCTGGTGTTCCTCGTCGGCCGGGTTTTCGACATCTCGATCCTCGGCTTCGTGTCGCAACCGTTCGTCGTCGCCGGCGCGCTGCTGCTGCTGCGCGGGCCGGCGGCGCTGCGCGTGGCCTGGTTCCCGGTGCTGTATTTCATCTTCATGGTGCCGCTGCCGGGCATGCTGGTCGACGCGATCACCGGCTCGCTGAAGGGCATGATCGCCAACATCGTCGAGTCGCTGCTGTACCTGATCGGCTACCCGATCGCGCGCAGCGGCGTGATCCTGTCGATCGGGCCGTATCAGCTGCAGGTGGCCGACGCCTGCTCGGGCCTGCACTCGATGTTCAGCCTGTCGGCGCTCGGCACGCTGTTCATGTACATCATGGCGCGCACCAGCAAGCTGCACAACGCGATCATGCTGGCGGCGATCCTGCCGATCGCGTTCGCCGCCAACATCGTGCGCGTGATCGTGCTGGTGCTGGTGACGTTCTACCTCGGCGACGAGGCCGGGCAGGGCTTCCTGCATGGCGCGGCCGGCATGGTGCTGATGCTCGTGGCGCTGCTGTTCTTCTTCGTGCTCGACGCGCTGCTCGAGAAGATCATCAAGCGGCCGCCGCCCGCGGGCGACGACTCAGCCAGCGCCGTTGCCGCGTGACGCCGGCTCGGCGCCGAGCCCGCTGAGCTGCTTGCGCGCCGCGGCCGGCACCGCGCCGAGCAGATCGGCACTGAATTTCTGCTGCATCGCGAAGCCGCGTGCGTTGTCGGGGTCGATCGACGACACGCGAAACAGCAAGCCGTCCGGAATCTGTCCCGTCAGGCCGAGGCGGATTTGCGCGATGCGCTTGTCCAGCGTCGTCTTGACCACCCGGTCGCCGGTGGTGAGCCAGTAGGTGACCGGCTCGTTGCGCGGGCCCAGGCGTGTTGCCAGGCGCGTCGCATCGATGCCGCCGAAGGCGGTCGGCACGACGATGTCTTCGACCGCGCCGAGCTTGAAGCCCTGCGCCGGATAGCAGACCTCCGGCCGGTGCGCGGCCAGGCCACCGGTCTGGTCGTCGCCGTAGGCCATGGACAGCATGATCCGGTAGCCCTGGCGGTTGACGTAGGTGCGTGTCAGCGTTTCCTTGTAGAGCGTGTCGATCAGGGCTTGGGTCTGCGGGTTCACGACCTGGAGCGTTTGCTCCCGCACCTCGGCCCACTCGCCGAACTGGGTCGGCACCAAGGCCGTGAGGAATCCGGCCGGGCGCGCGGCCCCGGCCTTGGCGGTCGGCCGGGCGGCGTAGCCGGCGACCGAGGCGGCGCCCATCAGGACGGCGAGGCACAGGGAGGTGACGGCAGGTTTCATGGTCGTGCAGTAAAGGGAACTCAACAACCGATTCTGACCGATCCGGCCACGCGTCATGTTGCCAGAGCGCTCATGTTCCGCCACACCGTGTCCGAAATCACCGCACCAGCACCCTATCGCGCGAGGTGCACGCGTTTGAGCTGCGGGGTTGCCCCAAGCAGTATTCGCTGAGCGACAATTCATGACACCACTCAGTGCGCCTCGTAGAAGGGGCTGCTCGCGGAGCGAACGGAGTAGCTCGGTCAAATGATGTATTCGCTGAAATCGCTTGCTGTCGTGCTGGCGCTTGCGCTGTGCGCGTTCGCGTTGGCGAGGCCACTGTGCCTACAGTTCATGGAACCCGATGACTTTGCGCGACGTCGCAAGGTTTGGGTGGTTCTGACTACCGCCGCGTTCCTTGCACCTAGCCTGTGGTGGTTCGCGGCCGTCGCACTGCCTCTGCTGTTCTGGGCTGGGCGCGCGGATCGTCACCCGACCGCGCTTTATGCGCTGGTCTTGGTCACCGTTCCACCGGTCAGCGTCCCGATCCCGATGCCGTTCGTCAACCAGTTGTTCGAACTGAGCCCAAGCCGGATTCTGGCGCTGTCGTTGCTTCTGCCGGCGGCCCGCCAGCTTCTGCTCCAAGGCGTTGACAACCGACGCTCCATTGCGAAGGCTGACCTGACCGTGCTTGCTTTTGGGGCGCTACAGATCGCACTCTACTTTCCGTACGAATCGATCACGAACACGATGCGGCGCACCCTGATGTACGGGCTCGATACCTATCTTCTTTACTACGTTTTCAGCCGTGGAACCACACAGGTGCGCGCAATGCACGACACCCTGGCGAGCCTTTGCGTCGCTGGCTTTGTGCTGGTACCGGTCATTGTTGTCGAGGCGTCCAAAGGCTGGCTGCTTTACAACGAAATTCCGGGAACATGGGGCGCCTATGATCTTGGTGTTGCATACCTCTTTCGCGAGGGTGTGCTTCGTGCCCAAGGGCCGGCCGGGCATTCGCTGGTAATGGGGTTGTTTTTTGCGATGGCATTCGGCCTGTGGCTGTATCTCGGCAACCTCGTCACGCGTCGGCACTTGTTGATTGGCGGCATTCTCTTCTGGGTTGGCCTTATCGCGACCTCTTCTCGCGCGCCTTGGCTGGTTGGGGGGCTCGTGTTCGCGACGTTCATGTTGCTGTCTCCCGCCGGGCGACGCAACTTCGCCCCGGTTGTGGCGGCGCTGCCAGTGGCGCTTGCCGCGCTCGCCGTGACGCCGGTGGGCGAGCGCATCTTTGCGCTGCTGCCGTTCATTGGTACCAAGGAGCAGGCGAACGTAGACTACCGGCAGCAGGTCGCCGAGGTCTGTTGGCGCCTGATCAAGCAGAACCCGTTGCTTGGCGACGTGTTTGCGGCGCGCTATATGGAGGAACTTCGGCAGGGGCAGGGCATCATTGATCTGGTCAACACCTATGCGTCTGTAGGCGTGTTCAATGGGCTGATCGGACTGACCCTTTTTGTCGGTGGTTTTGTCTATCCGCTGTTTCGGACGGTCATTGCGACGGAGCGATCGCGGAAAATCGACGAAAGTGCGTGCAGCCTTGGCGCTGCACTCTCGGCCTGCCTTATCGGCATCTTGTTGATGATGGCCACGAGCAGCTTTGGGGCTGCATTTGAACAAGTGTCGTGGCTATTCGCAGGCCTCTGTAGTGCCTATCCAGCGCTGGTTGCTAACGCGACGCTGAGGCCCGCCATGTCCGTGCTTCGACCGCTTGGTGGCGCGGATAGCGCCGCACGTGCTTGATGTCTGCTGCGCGTATTCCCACGAATAGGAAGGTGCCGTGACTAGCCTGATCGGCGCCGCCTCGCTGCGCATGCGTCTGAAGCTCACGTTGCAGCCAATCTTGCGGCTGGTCAACCTGAAGGGCGAACTTTTTGCCTCGACGTTCTCGTATGCCCTGACGTCCGGCGTCCGCCTGCTCAGCAGCTTGATACTGACGCGACTGCTTAACCCCGAAGCCTATGGCGTGATGGGCATTCTCTTCTCAGTGGCATTCATGCTCGAGATGATCTCGGACGTCGGCACCGCGACCATGTTGATCCGGCACGAACGCGGCGGCGAAAGGCGGTTTGTGCATGCCGCCTGGACCGTCCGTTTGATCCGCAGCGTCGTCAATTTCGTTGCGCTCTATGCGCTAGCGCCCGTTATTGCCCGCCTCTACGACCTGCCGGTGCTGACGGATGCCCTGCGGCTGTTCAGCTTGTGGTTTGTGCTGCAGGGGCTGGAGTCGATGTCGTTCGCGCTCGCTCAGCGCGATCGACGCGCGAAGATTGGCAATTACGTTGAGATGGCGACGAGCTTAGTAATGACCGCCACCGTCATCGGGCTCGCGTTGGCGTTGGGGGACTACACCGCGTTCATATACGGTGCGCTTCTGCAGCGCCTGTTGTCCACCGCGGCAAGCCACTTCTTCTACCGCGAGATTGGGGTCGGAATCGTGTTCGACCGTCAGGCTTCGCGCGAGCAGTTTAACTTCGCCAAATACGTTCTGCCGTCGGGCATCCTGGCGGTGATACTTTCGCAATATGACAAGCTTCTGATACTTAAGCTGTTTGACCTTTCGATGCTTGGAGTTTACGGCCTTGCAGGCAACATGATCAGCCCGGTTGGCGGGCTGGTCGCGCAGAACTGCCGTGCTCTCTTATACCCACGTTGCGCGGACTACTTCCGGCACGATAGAGCGACTGCCGCGCACCGCTATTATTCCGAGAACACCCGGCTTGTAGCGATCGTCACCCTGCTTCCGGCGGCAATCGCAGGTTTCGCCGGTCTGTTGGTTAAGTTGCTCTACGACGCGCGTTATGCGCAAGCCGGCTACATACTGATGCTTGTCGGGTTGGGCACAGTTGTCTCGGCCTTTCAGCAAATGGCCGAGAACCTGCTTGTGGCGTCGGGCCGGACGCATGTCGCGTTGGTGGGCAACGTGCTGCGCGTCGCGGCGATCGCGCCGATGCTATTTGTTGGCTACCGCTTTGGCTTTGAAGCCTTCCTCTGCGCAGGGTTGGTGGCCGGCCTCCCGATCCTTTCGTACTTTTATTACGAGCAGCGCAGGAATGCCTTGCTCGACCCGCGGGCGGAACTACGCCGCTTTGCGGGAGCCCTGGCTGTGTTTGGCGTCTGCTTGCTGATCAGTCAGGCATTGATGCCTTTCCTTGCGCCCGATGTGTTTCATCGCCTGCTTCACTTCAGCCGCCCTTCTGCGAGCCATTGAGAAGTGCGTGCTCACCCAGGCCCGCTATTGCGTACCGCCCCGCGCACGACCTGTGCGCTTTGCGGTTCAGGGGGCCGCCTGCTCCACGCGGAAGTCGTCGACCACTACTTTGGCGTACCCGGTTCCTGGAACTTGAAACGGTGTGATAACGGCGCCTGCGGCCTGATTTGGCAGGATCCAATGGTCATTGGAGAGGATCTTCCCAGG
>DATMIN010000552.1:0-3223 GCA_035554275.1 Burkholderiaceae bacterium | reverse complement strand
CATCGGCAGTTCCAGCGTGAACAGCGCTCCGCGGCCCGGGCCGTCGCTGTGTGCCGTGAGCGTGCCGCCCATTTGCGTGGCGGCCAAGGCACAACTGTGCAGGCCAAAGCCATGGCCCTCTTTGCGGGTGGTGAAGCCATGCTCGAAGATGCGCGTCAGGTTCTCGGGCGTTATGCCGACCCCCTCGTCCTTGACGCGCACGCGCAGGCTGTTTTCCGCCACATCCACCTGCAGCGTCATGCGGTGCTCCGCATGGCTCACCTCTTCCATCGCCTGCTTTGCGTTGCTGATCAGGTTCACCAGGATCTGCATCACCCGGGTCTTGTCCAGGGGTGCCAGCGGCACCGGCGCGAACTCCTTGACCACCGTCACCCGATGGCGCACCAGCGAGTCGTCGCTCATGCGCAGCGCGTCCTCCACCAGCTCGCCCAGCCGCACCGGCTCCAGCACGCTGGAGTTGCCGGCGTACGACTGCTGCGTGGCCACCACGTTCTTGATGTGGTCGACGCTGGTGCTCAGGTGCCCAAGCTCGTCGATCAGCTCTTGACGCTCCCGCCCCAGGGCTTGCGCCAGCTGGCTCAGATACTCCGGCAGCAGCCGGCCCTTCTCGTCCTGGGTCAGGAAGTGGCCCAGATCGGCGCGGTGCGCATCCATCAGCTGCATCGCCTTCGACAGCCCCTGGCTCTTGGAGGCGCGCAGCTTGGCGCTGACCACGCCGGCCGAGACGTTCACGCTGTTCAGAATGTTGCCGACGTTGTGCAGGACGTTGGTGGCGATTTCCGCCATGCCGGCGCGCCGCGCCGTGCCCACCAGCTCGGCCTGCGTCTGGCGCAGCTCCAGGGTGCGCTGCTCGACACGCTGCTCCAGTTCCTGGTACAGCAGCGCGTTTTCCAGCGACACCGCGAGTTGCCCGGCGATCAGCGTGACCGCGTCGAGCCGGTCGGCCGAGAAGGCCCCTCGGCTGAGCCGGTTCTCCAGCAGCAGCATCGCACGCGGGGCGCCCTGGCTCAGGATCGGGATCACCAGCAACGAACAACGCTCGAGCCCGGCAACGTACGGGTCCTGCGAGAAGCGGTCGTCGTGCGTCGCGTCCTCCACCAGCAGCGGCTCCAGGGTGCGCTCGGCGTAGCGAAAGGCCGACAGCGGCAACAGGCCGCGGGCGCTGCCTGTGTCAACCGGGACCGCAGCCGCCTGTGGATCCGACGTGGCGCTGAGCAGCCATTGCTTGTGCTCCTCGTTCCACAGCGCCAGCAGCACCGAGGTAGCGCCGGTCATCGTGCCCAGCAGCTTCACGACGCTGCTCTTCAAGCCGCCCAGGCTGGTTTGCGAACTCAAGGCCTGGGAGGCGCGCAGGACGCCCAGCATGTCGATGCTGTCGCCCGCGGTGCTACCGCTACTGCTACTGCCCGGCCGGGCTGGTTCGCTTGCGCTGTCGGCGCCGCGCAGGAACGCGTGCGTGCGGTCGAGCGCATGCACCTTGGCCACGGCGCCCCACCGCGCGTAGTGCTGCCGCGCCTGGGCCATCAGCTTCTCGCCGGAACGCTGGAGTCCGTGCTCCAGCAGGCACAGGGCCGCGCGTTCGGTCATCAAGGCCTGGTGCCACGGCCGCTGCAGCGGTTCGACCAGCTCCTGCGCGGCATCGAAGGCGCAGGCGGCGCCGCGGAAGTCGCCGAGGGCCCAGGCGCGCTCGGCCTCGATCCAGCGCACCAGGTGCAGGAAGTTGAACGGCGCATCCGCGGCGCGCAGCGCCAGCCAGTCGTGGCAGGCGTCCAGCTCGCTCAAGTGGACAGTGCGCTCCTGCGGCGTCGCCGTGCGCACGCGTTGCGCCAATGCCAGCGCCTGCAGCAGCTGTGCCAGGGCAGTCACGTAGCGACCCGGAAGCGCGGCCCGCAGTGGCATGGCCGCGGCGGCATGGTGGATCAGCGCCGGAATGTCCCCGGCCAGCGCCGCGCCCAGGGCGCGCATGACATGGAAGTTGGCCGCCGCCACGAGACCGGCGCCCACGCCTGCAAGATGCGACGCTTCATTGAAGACGGCGTCGTCGAAGCTGCCGAGTCGCTCGGTGGCGCCAAGCAGCATGCGCACGAGTTGCCGCGGCGACACGAAGCCGGCGGCGGCAGTGTCGTTGCCGGTGCGCACGGCGAAGGCGAGCGCCGCATCGGTTTCCGCGACACTGCGTTCGAGCGATGGCGCGCTGTCCAGCAGCGAGTACATGGACGGATAGTACGAAAAGCAGGCGTTCTGCAGGTCGCCGCCCTGCAGCAAGCCTTCGCGGGCACGCTGCGCTTCGCGGGCGTTGTCTTCCAGCGGGATGGCCCAATGCCCGCAACCGAACGCCCAAAGGAATCGGGCAAGCGAAGCCTCGGCGTGGTATCCCCGCGCTTCGCTGACATCCATCATGCGGCGCACGACCGCCATGCCGGTGCGGTAGTCCTGCCACGCCCCGATGGAGACGAAGGCCGCACGGGTCAACGGCCCCACGAACTGGGCCGCCGGCCCGTGTTCGATCCACAAACGCTGGCAGGCGAGCGCCAGGCCGGCCTGGCTCGCCGGATCACAGAAGTGGCTGGGCGGGGCCATGTTGTTGAGCAGCCGCCCGGCGGCCAGCGCGCGCGGATCGCTGGCGTTCGGACGCAGCAAATCGGCCGCCAGCGTAGCGGGATCCAGCCAACGGCTGAACACGGCGCTGCCCTGGGCCATCTGGGCGCTCAGTTGCTCGGGGCTGGGCAGTGCCTGGCCCAGGCGCTCCAGCAGGGCCTCGCCCAGAGCGACGGCCTCGCGCGGCCGGAATTGGTTGGTGAGGTTGCAGATCTGCACGCAGGCGGCATCGGCCAGCTGCAGCGGATCGGCGCAGCCTTGCTCGATGGTGGTGTACAGGGCGTTGGCTTGGTCCAGCCGCCCGAGGTTGTAGAGCAGCGCATGGCGCTCGATGTGCAGGGGCAGCAGCGCCGCGGCGGGCTGGCCTGCGCGGCCAAGCAAGGCCACGGCCCCCGACAGGAAGCGCTCGGCGACGGCTGGGTTGAACGCGCTCAGCTGGCCGGCGGCGCGGCGCAGCAGCTGCGCGACGCGCAGGCACTCGGACGGGTCATCGATGGCCTCCAGCGCCGGCAAGTACTGGTGCGCAGCCGTGGCCTCGAACTCGGGCAGCGCCCCCAGCCGCCGCGCCAGCGTCAGGTGCAGCCGCCCACGTTCGGCCGGGGCGATCCGCTCCAGGCAGGCCTGT
>DATMIN010000551.1:0-4228 GCA_035554275.1 Burkholderiaceae bacterium | reverse complement strand
GTCTGCCCGACCTGCCAGTCGTTCGGCGCGTAGCCCGCATCGACCGCGGCACGGCTGGCACCGAGTGCCGCACCGAGCTTGTCGGCCAGCGGCGTGAGCACCGCGGTGAACTTGTCGCTGCCGCCCAGGGCTCTTCCGCCGGAGACGATGATCTTCGCCGCGGTCAACTCCGGCCGGTCGTTCTTGGCGATCTCGCTGCCCACGAACACGGACTTGCCCGAGTCGGCCACCGCGGCGAGCGTCTCGACGCCGGCGCTGCCGCCGCTGGCAGCGGCCGGATCGAAGCCGGTGGTGCGCACCGTGATCACCTTGATCGCATCCAGGCTCTGCACCGTGGCGATCGCGTTGCCGGCATAGATCGGGCGCTCGAAGGTGTCGGGGCTGTCGACTTTGCTGATGTCGGAGATCTGTCCGACGTCGAGCTTGGCTGCAACTCGGGGGGCGACGTTCTTGCCCGCGGCGGTGGCCGGGAACAGGAGGTGGGTGTAGTCCTTCGCGATGGCCAGGACCTGCGCCGCGATGTTCTCGGCCAGCCCATGCTCGAAGTACGCCGCGTCGGCGTGCAGCACCTTGGCCACGCCGCTGATCTGGCTCGCGGCCTGGGCCGCAGCGCCCGCGTTGGCGCCGGCAACCAGCACGTGCACGTCGCCGCCGCACTTGAGCGCGGCGGTGACGGTGTTCAAGGTGGCGCCCTTGACGGACTGGTTGTCGTGTTCGGCAATGACCAGGGTTGTCATCTCAGATCACCTTCGCTTCGTTCTTGAGTTTGGCCACCAGCGTGGTCACGTCGAGCACCTTGATGCCGGCGCCGCGCTTGGGCGGCTCGCTGACCTTGAGCACTTTGAGGTGGGCCTTGATGTTCACGCCCAGATCGGCCGGCTTCAGCACCTCCAGGGGCTTTTTCTTGGCCTTCATGATGTTGGGCAGCGTGACGTAGCGCGGCTCGTTCAGGCGCAGGTCGGTGGTGATGATGGCCGGCAGCGTCAGCGACAGGGTCTCCAGGCCGCCGTCGACTTCA
Organism: Burkholderiaceae bacterium; assembly: GCA_035554275.1. Taxonomy (GTDB): domain Bacteria; phylum Pseudomonadota; class Gammaproteobacteria; order Burkholderiales; family Burkholderiaceae_C; genus LMDS01. The sequence continues at coordinate 3,210 of DATMIN010000551.1, read as the reverse complement.
CGGGTGACGGTGGCCTTGCCATTGGTGACTTCGACCTTGCTGGCGAAGGTGGCCTGGGGCAGACCGGCGAGCGCCGCCAGCATCTGGCCCGTCTGGTTGCAGTCGTCGTCGATGGCCTGCTTGCCGAGGATGACGAGACTGGGCCGTTCCTTGTCGACCAGCGCTTTCAGCAGCTTGGCCACCGCCAACGGCTGCAACTCGACGTCGGTCTCGACGAGGATGGCGCGGTCGGCTCCGATGGCCATCGCAGTGCGCAGCGTCTCCTGGCATTGCGTGACGCCGCACGAGACGGCGATGACCTCGGTGGCAACGCCCTTCTCCTTCATTCGCACGGCCTCTTCGACGGCGATCTCATCGAACGGGTTCATGCTCATCTTGACGTTGGCGATGTCGACGCCGCTGCCATCGGACTTGACGCGCACCTTCACGTTGTAGTCGACGACGCGCTTGACGGGTACGAGGATCTTCATGGTGCAAGTGGAGTGGATTGATCGGCGAAACTCAGAATGAGCGCGGCAGCCCGAGCAGGTGCTCGGCGACATACGCATAGATCAGGTTGGTCGAGATCGGCGCCACCTGGTACAGGCGTGTCTCGCGGAACTTGCGCTCGATGTCGTACTCGTTGGCGAAGCCGAAGCCCCCGTGCGTCTGCATGCAGACGTTGGCGGCCTCCCACGACGCCTTGGCGGCCAGGTACTTGGCCATGTTGGCCTGGGCGCCGCACGGTTGGTGCGCGTCGAACAGCTCGCAGGCCTTGAAGCGCATCAGGTTGGCGGCCTCGATCTCGATGTAGGCATCGGCGATCGGGAACTGCACACCCTGGTTCTTGCCGATCGGCCGATCGAACACGATGCGTTCGTTGGCGTACTTGGTGGCCCGGTCGATGAACCAGTAGCCGTCGCCGATGCACTCGGCCGCGATCAGCGTGCGCTCGGCGTTCAGGCCGTCGAGGATGTACTTGAAGCCCTTGCCTTCCTCGCCGATCAGGTTCTCCTCTGGAATCTCGAGGTTCTCGAAGAACAGCTCGTTGGTCTCGTGGTTCACGAGGTTCGGGATCGGCCGCACCGTCAACCCCTTGCCGATCGACTGGTGCAGGTCGACGATAAAGGTCGACATGCCCTCGGATTTCTTCTTGACCTCGGCCAGCGGCGTCGTGCGCGCCAGCAGGATCATGAGGTCGGAGTGCTGCACCCGCGAGATCCACACCTTCTGGCCGTTGACGACGTAGCGGCCGTCCTTCTTCACCGCGGTGGTCTTGATCTTCGTGGTGTCGGTACCGGTCGTGGGCTCGGTGACGGCCATCGACTGGATGCGCAGCTTGCCTGCCGCGATGGCGGGCAGGTACTTGTCCTTCTGCGCCTTGCTGCCGTTGCGCAGCAAGGTGCCCATGTTGTACATCTGGCCGTGCACGGCCCCGGAGTTGCCGCCGGAGCGATTGATCTCCTCCATGATGACCGTTGCCGCGGTCAGGCCGAGGCCGGTGCCGCCGTACTCTTCCGGAATCATTGCGGCCAGCCAGCCGGCCTCCATCAGGGCGTCGACGAACTTCTCAGGGTAGGCCCTCGCCTCATCGACCTTGCGAAAGTATTCGTCGGGGAACTGGCTGCACAGGTGGCGCACCGCGTCGCGGATCTCTTGGTGCTCGTCGACGGCATTCAGCATGGCGATTGTTTCCTTCGTAGAGGTAGGGTTCGTCGGACTAAGCCAGCACGGCGGTCGCGTCCATCGCGAGCGCGCCGTCGGCGTTCTGCGCCCACAGGGTCACGGTCTTGCCGTTATCGGCCGAACGGCCGCAGACCAAGAACGGCGCGGTGTCGAACAGCGGCTTCACGGCGCGGAAGGCGAAGCGGGCCACCGTCGCGTCGGGAAGGTTGCGGCGCAACAGGTCCAGCAACAGCGTCGCGATCAACGGCCCGTGCACGACCACGCCCGGGTAGCCCTCGACTTCGACGGCATAGCGCCGGTCGTAATGGATGCGGTGAGCGTTGAAGGTCAAGGCCGAATAGCGAAACAGCAGCACTTCGTCGGGGTCCAGCTGCCTCGACCATTCGGCGTCCGCCGGCGCCGCCTGCGAAGCCGGCGCGCGATCGCCCGGCTTCGGGTTTTCGCGGTAGACGATGTCTTGCTGGTCGACGAGCGCCAAGCCGTTCGCATCGCCGATCTCGTGCCGCACACGAACGAATGCGAGTGGCCCGGTCTTGCCTTCCTTCACGCTCACGTCCTCGATGCGCGACACGCGGGTGATGGTGCTGCCGACCTCGAGCGATCGCGTGAACTCGATGCGGCTGCCGGCCCACATGCGACGCGGCAGCGGCACCGGCGGCAGGAAGCCGCCGCGCTTCGGATGCCCGTCCGGCCCGATCTCGGACTGTCGGTGCATCGGCAGGAAGTAGAGCCAGTGCCAGCACGGCGGGATCGGATCGCCCGGCTGCGGCGCCGGATCGTCGCGGTCCAGTGTGGCCGCGAGAGCCCGCACCGGCGCCGCTGCGGCGATATCGGTGCTCGATTCGGTCTTGCCGACCCAGGTCCGGAGGTGTGCGATGTCGAGGTTCATGATAGTCGGCGCGATCACTCGATCGCCTTGACCATGTCCTCGACGACCTTCTTCGCGTCGCCGAACACCATCATCGTCTTGTCCATGTAGAACAGCTCGTTGTCCAGCCCCGCGTAGCCGGCGGCCATCGAGCGCTTGTTGACGATCACCGTCTTGGCCTTGTAAGCCTCCAGGATCGGCATGCCGTAGATCGGCGTGCCCTTGGTCAGCGCGGCCGGGTTCACCACGTCGTTGGCGCCCAGGATGATGGCCACGTCGGCCTGGCCGAACTCGCCGTTGATGTCCTCCATCTCGAACACCTGGTCGTAGGGCACCTCGGCTTCGGCGAGCAGCACATTCATGTGGCCCGGCATCCGGCCGGCCACCGGATGGATGGCGTACTTCACCGACACGCCCTTGTGCATGAGCTTTTCGGCCAGCTCGTTGACCGCGTGCTGCGCCCGCGCCACCGCCAGGCCGTAGCCCGGCACGATGATCACCGACTCCGCATTCTGCAGGATGAACGCCGCGTCCTCGGCCGAGCCCGACTTGACCGGCCGCTGCTCTTTGGCGGCGCCGCCGGCGTCCGGCGCCGCCTCGCCGCCGAAGCCGCCCAGCAGCACGTTGAAGAACGAGCGGTTCATCGCCCTGCACATGATGTACGACAGGATCGCGCC
>DATMIN010000550.1:0-7198 GCA_035554275.1 Burkholderiaceae bacterium | reverse complement strand
GCTCGGCGGCGCGTTGCCGATCACGCCGTCGGCGTTCAACTACGCCGAGCAGGCCGCGAGCGACTCGATGCTGAACACGCCGCCGACCTACGCGATCTACATCGCCGGGCTGGTGTTCGCGTGGATCAAGGCGCAGGGCGGTCTGGCGGCGATGCAGGCGCACAACCGCACGAAGGCGGCGATCCTATACGACTGTCTCGACGCGACCGCGTTCTACCGCAGCCCGGTCGCGCGCGAAGACCGCTCGCTGATGAACGTGCCGTTCAAGCTGAACGACGAGAAGCTCGACGCCGCCTTCCTGAAGGGCGCCGAGGAGCGCGGCATGGTGCAGCTCAAGGGCCACCGCTCGGTCGGCGGGATGCGCGCGTCGATCTACAACGCGATGCCGCTCGACGGCGTGCGCGCGCTGGTGGCGTACATGAAGGAGTTCGAGGCCGCCCATGGCTGATTCGCCGCGCGCCTTCCGCGTCCAGGTGCGCAACCAGATCGCGGCAGCGGGCCTGGCGCGCCTGCCGGCGCCGCGCTTCGTGGTCGGCGCCGACGTGGCCGACCCCGACGCGATCCTGCTGCGCTCGGCCGATCTGCACGCGCAGCCGCTGCCGCCGAGCGTGCGCGCGATCGCGCGCGCCGGCGCCGGCACCAACAACATCCCCGTCGCCGCGATGAGCGCGCGCGGCGTGCCGGTCTTCAACGCGCCCGGTGCGAACGCCAACGCGGTCAAGGAGCTGGTGCTCGCGGCGATGCTGATGAGCGCGCGCCAGCTCGCGCCGGCGCTGCGCTTCGTCGCCGCGCTCGACGCCGCCGCGCCCGACATGGAGAAGACCGTCGAGGACGGCAAGAAGGCGTTCGCCGGCCGCGAGCTGGCCGGCCAGACGCTGGGCATCGTCGGCCTCGGCAAGGTCGGCTGCCTGGTCGCCGACGCGGCGATCCGGCTCGGCATGGACGTGCTCGGCCACGACCCGCACATCACCGTCGACGCCGCCTGGAGCCTGCCCTCGCAGGTGCGGCGCGCCGCCGACGTGGCCGAGGTGCTGCGCTCGGCCGATTTCGTCAGCCTGCACGTGCCGCTGATCGACGCGACGCGGCACCTCGTCAACGCCGACAACCTCGGCCTGATGCGCCCGGGCGCGGTGCTGCTGAACTTCTCGCGCGAGGGCGTGGTCGACGAGCGCGCGGTGCTCGCCGCGCTCGACGCGCAGCGCCTGGCCGGCTACGCCTGCGACTTCCCGAGCCCGGCCGCGAACCGGCACCCGCGCGTGCTCGCGCTGCCGCACCTGGGCGCGTCGACGGCCGAGGCCGAGACCAACTGCGCGGTGATGGTGGCCGAGCAGCTGCGCGACTTCCTCGAACATGGCAACGTCGTCAACGCGGTCAACTTCCCGGTCGTCAGCATGGCGCGCGAGTCGGCCTACCGGGTCGCGATCGCGAACGCGAACGTGCCCAACATGCTCGGCCAGATCTCCACCGCGATGGCCGGCGCCGGGCTGAACATCCACAACATGGTCAACAAGTCGCGCGGCGACATGGCTTACACGCTGGTCGACGTCGACAGCCCGGTGAACCCGGCGCTGCTCGACTCGCTGGCGGCGATCGCCGGTGTGCTGTCGGTTCGTTACCTGCCGCAACATTCGGGCTGAGCGCGGGCGCCGCGCCCGCGCGCCGGGCGTGCCGGCTTCTGGTAGAAGCCTGAACCATGGCGATCGGCCCGCGGGGCCGCGCCGCGTCCAGGAGGGCGGGTGACGAAAGCGGGGGCGGCATCGACAACACGGGAACCGCGCGGGCCGAGGCGGCAGCGGGTGTGGCTGGCGATGGTGCTGTGGAGCATCGCGGTGGCCGTCGTCGCGGCCTGGTGGCTGCGTGATCGTCTCGACGAGTACCGCAGCCAGACCTCCGCGACCGCCACGGTGCGGCTCGCCGGCGCGCGCGACGCACTCTCGCTGAGCATCGCGCAGCTGGCGGCGCTGCCGCTGAACCTCTCTCACCGCCAGCTGCTCGGCGCGTTCATCGCCGCCGACGCTGCCTCGCGCGAGCGCACCGAGACGGCCGAGATCGCACAGATGCTCGACGAGGTGGCCTCGAACTTCGGCCTGCCGCTGGTCTCGCTGGTCGACCGCAGCGGCCAGATGATCGTCAACGCGGGCCAGCAGAGGCTGCAGAACGGCGGCGTCAGCGTGGCCACGCGGCAGTATTTCATCGACGCGCTGGCGCAGGGTTCGGGCGTGCAGTTCGTGCTCGGCCGCGTGAGCCGTGCGCCGGGGTTGTACTTCGCGCACCGCATCCTGCACCAGGGCACGCCGGTCGGCGTGGTGTTCGTCAAGCAGGACGTCGAGACGCTGAACCGCTTGCTCGGCGACACCGGCGGCGCGCGCCTGTTCGCCACCGACGGCAACGGCGTCGTCGTGCTCTCGAACCGGCCCGACCTGCTGCTCAAGCGCCTGCCCGGCCCGCCGCGGCCCGATGCGTTCTGGCAGGACACCTACCAACGCGTGCCCGAGGTGCTGCCGCTGACGCAGACCGCGCTCGACGACGCCAGCCACGAGCGGCTCGTCAGCGAATTCGGCGACGCGCGCTTCATGACGATGTCGTCGGCCCTGGCCGACACGCCGCTGAAGCTGTGGGTGCTCGAATCGCTGGGCGACGAGCCTGCGCTGCGGCGCAACGCGTGGCTCGGCGGCGCACTGATCTGGCTGCTCGGCGGCGTGGTGATCTGGCTCACCTGGCGCCGCCTGCAGTCGCTCGACGCGGCGCTCGCGGCGCGGCGCGAGATCTTCGAACTCACGCAGGCCCTGCCGCTCACGGTCTTTCGCTACACCCAGCCCGCCGACGCGGCGCCGCGCTTCGCGTTCCTCGGCCGCGGCGTGGAGGATCTGTTCGGCGTGCCGGCCGCGGCGATCGAGCGCGACCCGGCGCTGCCGTGGCGGCTGGCCGGCATCGACCGCCCGCCGATCCGCCCGCTCGAGTTCTGCGTCGAGCAGGGCGACACGCCGACCTGGATCCTCGCCGACAGCACCGGCCGCCTCGAGCAAGACGGCAGCGCGGTCTACAACGGCTACTGGCTCGACATCACGGTGCGGCGCGAGACGCAGGCGCGCTTCGCCGCGCTGTTCGAGCATGCGCCGACCGGCTACCTGTTCTTCGACGCGCGCCGCGGCATCACGCACTGCAACCCGGCGGGCCTGCGGATGTTCGGCACCAGCGATCCGCACGCGCTGCTCGGGCGCATCCTGTTCTTCCCCGGCCTGTCGCCCGAGCACCAGGCCGACGGCCGCTCGAGCCGCGAGCGCGCGCTCGACGACCTGCACACCCACACCGGCAGCGGCCAGCGCGTGAACACCTTCGAGTGGCGCTTCCGGCGCATCGACGGCCGCGACTTCGATGCCGAGGTCAGCGTGGTCGCGCTCGAGTGGGCCGCGACGCCGGCGTTCTGCGCGGTGATCCTCGACGTGACCGAGCGCAAGCAGCTGCAGGCCGAGACCGAGCGCGCCCGCGCCGCGGCCGAGGCGGCGAGCCAGACGAAATCGAGCTTCCTCGCGAACATGTCGCACGAGCTGCGCACGCCGATGAACGCGATCATCGGCATGACGCATCTCGCGCTCGAAGATGGCCTGCCGCCGAAGCAGCGCGACTTCGTCGAGAAGGCGCACGGCGCGGCGCGCAACCTGCTGCAGATCCTCAACGACATCCTCGACGTGTCGAAGATCGAGGCCGGCCAGCTCGCGCTCGAGCGCATCGACTTCGAGCTCGACGCGGTGGTCTCCGAGATGGCCGACGTGCTCGGGCTGCGCGCCGACGAGAAGGGCCTGGAGCTGCTGTTCAGCGCCGCGCCGGGCCTGCCGCGCCGCCTGATCGGCGACCCGACGCGGCTGCGCCAGGTGCTCGTGAACCTCGGCGGCAACGCGATCAAGTTCACCGACCGCGGCGAGGTCACGGTCGGCATGGCGCTCGAGAGCGAGGACGCCGAGTCGGTCGTGCTGCACGGCTCGGTGCGCGACACCGGCGTCGGCCTCAGCGAAGAGGCGCTGGCGCGGCTGTTCCAGCCGTTCGCGCAGGGCGACAGCTCGACCACGCGGCGCTTCGGCGGCACCGGCCTGGGCCTCGTGATCAGCCGCCAGCTGGTCGAGCGCATGGGCGGGCGGCTGTGGGTCGAGAGCACGCCGGGCCAAGGCTCGACCTTCCACTTCACCGCGCGCTTCGGCCGCAGCGCACCGCGCGCACCGGCGCGCGCCTGGATGGCCGGCGAGCTGCGCGGCCGGCGCGCGCTGATCGTCGACGACAACGCCGCCGCGCTCGACGTGCTCGCACGCACGCTGGCGATGTTCGGCGTCACGGCCGACCGCGCCGGCGGCGGCGAGCAGGCGCTGGCGATGGTCGAGGCCGCCCCCGCCACCTACAGCTGGCTGCTGATCGACTGGAAGATGCCCGGCCTCGACGGCATCGAGTGCGCGCGCGAGCTGCTGCGCCGCCACCCGCAGCTCGCCTCGCGCGTGCTGCTCGTGACCGGCTTCGCGCGCGACGACGCGCTGCGCGCCAGCGCCGGGCTGCCGCTGGCCGGCGTGCTGCACAAGCCGATCACGCCGTCGAGCCTGCACGACTGCCTGGCGCAGGCCAGACGCGAGGCGCCCGCGGCGAGCGAGGTGGCCGTGCCGGCGCGCGCCACGCCGCTCGCGCAGGCGGTACGCCAGCATCTGGCCGGCGCGCGCGTGCTGCTGGCCGAGGACCACCCGCTGAACCAGGAGCTGGCGTGCGAGCTGCTGCGCCGCGCCGGCATCGAGGTGGTGGTCGCGCGCGACGGCCGCGAGGCGCTCGACAAGCTCGAACGCGAAGGCCCGTTCGACGGCGTGTTGATGGACTGCCAGATGCCGGTGATGGACGGCTACAGCGCCACGCGCGAGCTGCGCAGCCATGAGAAGTGGCGCGACCTGCCGGTGATCGCGATGACCGCGAGCGCGCTCACCGAAGACCGCGAGCGCGCGCTGGCCAGCGGCATGAACGCGCACATCACGAAGCCGATCCATGTCGAGTCGATGCTGCGCACGATGGCGCAGTGGATCGCCGCACCGGGCGCGGCGCCGCTGCCGCCGGCGCCCGCGGGCGCGCGCGAGGGCCCGGCGCCGGACGAGGCGATCGACACCGCCGCGGGGCTGGCGTTCTGCGTCGGCAACGAGGCGCTGTACCGGCGCCTGCTCGAGGGCTTTCGCGACAGCGAGGCCGGCTTCGCCGCCGAGATCGGCGCCGCGCTGGCCGAGCAGCGGCGCAGCGACGCGCTGCGCCGCGCGCACGACATGAAGGGCCTGTCGGGCACGATCGGCGCCGGCGCGCTGCAGGCCGCCGTGATCGACCTGCACGCCGCGCTGTCGACCGAAGCGCCGGCCGGACCGTCGCCGGCGCTGCTCGAGCGCGTCGCGCACGAGCTGGCGCGCGTGCTCGAACAGATCGAGTTGCTCGAGGCGCGCGCCTGAGCGCCGCGCTCGGGCGAAGGCGCCGCACCGCACCGGCCGACGCGCACACTGACACAATCACAATCGGCGGCTCGCCCGCCCCCCTTTTTCGAGGTTTCTGCCATGCCCACCACCAAGACCCCCGCCCGCGCCGCACACGCGTTCGCGTCGACCCGCCAGAGCTTCAAGACCGCGTCCGGCAAGACCGGCAGCTTCTACTCGCTGCCCGCGCTCGCGAAGCAATTCCCGAACGTCGCCCGGCTGCCGGTCTCGATCCGCATCGTGCTCGAATCGGTGCTGCGCAATTGCGACGGCCAGAAGGTGACGCCCGAACACGTCGCCGAGCTCGCGAACTGGCGGCCGAACGCCGAGCGCACGAACGAGATCCCGTTCGTCGTCGCCCGCGTCGTGCTGCAAGACTTCACCGGCGTGCCGCTGCTCGCCGATCTGGCCGCGATGCGCAACGTCGCCAAGGCGATGGGCAAGAACCCGAAGACGATCGAGCCGCTGGTGCCGGTCGATCTGGTGGTCGACCACTCGATCATGATCGACCACTACGGCCAGAAGAACTCGCTCGACCTGAACATGAAGCTCGAGTTCAAGCGCAACGAGGAGCGCTACCAGTTCATGAAGTGGGGCATGCAGGCGTTCGACACCTTCGGCGTCGTGCCGCCGGGCTTCGGCATCGTGCATCAGGTGAACCTCGAGTACCTGGCGCGCGGGGTGCACAAGGGCAAGGACGGCGTCTACTACCCCGACAGCCTGGTCGGCACCGACAGCCACACGACGATGATCAACGGCATCGGCGTGGTCGGCTGGGGCGTCGGCGGCATCGAGGCGGAGGCCGGCATGCTCGGCCAGCCGGTCTACTTTTTGACGCCCGACGTGGTCGGCTTCGAGTTCACCGGCAAGCTGCGCGAAGGCGTGACGGCGACCGACCTCGTGCTCACCGTGACCGAGATCCTGCGCAAGGAGAAGGTCGTCGGCAAGTTCGTCGAGTTCTTCGGCGAGGGCACGAGCGGCCTCGCGTTGCCCGACCGCGCGACGATCGGCAACATGGCGCCCGAGTACGGCGCGACGATGGGCTTCTTCCCGGTCGACGAGAAGACGATCGAGTACTTCCGCGGCACCGGCCGCACCAGCGCCGAGATCGAGGCCTTCGAGGCCTACTTCAAGGCGCAGGGCCTGTTCGGCGCGCCGCGGCGCGGCGCGGTCGACTACACCCGCGTCGTGACGCTCGACCTCGGCAGCGTCGCACCGAGCCTGGCCGGCCCGAAGCGCCCGCAAGACCGGATCGAGCTCGGCAACGTCAAGTCGCAGTTCACCGCGCTGTTCAGCAAGCCGCCGGCCGAGAGCGGCTTCAACCAGCCCGTCGCGCACCTGCACACGCGCCACGTGGTGCGCGCCCACGAGGCCGCACCGAAGACGCCGGTCGAGCCCGCGGCCGCGCCGGGCGCGCCGCGCCAGGTCGTCGAGATGGCCGGCGGGCACCCGACGCTCGAGGCCGCGCAGTCGGAGGCGAAGTCGGCGCAGCCGAAGGTCGGCGACATCTCGATCGGCAACGGCGACGTGCTGATCGCCGCGATCACCTCGTGCACCAACACCTCGAACCCGAGCGTGCTGCTGGCCGCCGGGCTGCTCGCGAAGAAGGCGGTCGAGGCCGGGCTGAAGGTTGCGCCGCACATCAAGACCTCGCTCGCGCCCGGCTCGCGCATCGTCACCGAATACCTCGAGAAGGCGGGCCTCTTGCCGTATCTCGA
>DATMIN010000549.1:0-2531 GCA_035554275.1 Burkholderiaceae bacterium | reverse complement strand
GGTCGCCCTTCTCGCCGCGCCCGACGTTGCCCGGGTTGATGCGGTACTTCGACAAGGCCTCGGCGCAGGCCGGATGCTCGGTCAGCAGCCGGTGGCCGTTGTAGTGGAAGTCGCCCACCAGCGGCACGGCGATGCCCATGCGATCGAGCTGCTCGCGGATGTACGGCACCGCCGCCGCCGCCTCGGGCGTGTTGACGGTGATGCGCACCAGCTCCGAGCCGGCGATCGCGAGTTCCTTGACCTGGATCGCGGTGCCGATCGCGTCGACGGTGTCGGTGTTGGTCATCGACTGCACGCGCACCGGCGCGCCGCCGCCGATCGTCACGACGCGCGAGCCCCAGCGCACCGTCGCCTGGCGGCTGCGGTGGGCGGCGGGCACGGCGGGTTCGACGAAATCGTCGAGGCCGGCGGGCGAAAGGGGTCGAGCGCTCATGACTGTGAGCCTACTTGAGATCGAGCCGGGCCACGTTGTCGCGCGTGTACGGCGCAAGTTCGAGGGCCTGGCCGCGAAACTGCACCTGCGTGCCGACGGCATTGCCGACGCGCAGCTTCAGCGGCGTCACGCCGTCGAGGCCGACGTTCTCGCCCGGCTGCAGCAGGCGCGAGATCAGCGACTGGCCGCGTGCGTCGGTCACCTCGACCCAGGTTGCCGCGGTGGCGTGCAGCTGCAGCACGCCCGAGGCGGCGGCGAGCGTGATGGCGTCGGGCGCGCCAGGCTCGGCCGTGTCGCTGTCCGCCGCGGCGGACGAGGCCGCCGGCGACGGCTCGGTCGCGGCGGCCGACGCCGAAAGCGCGGCGCCCGAGGCCGCGTCGGCCACGGCCGGGATCACCACCGTCGGTGCCGGCGCGGCCACGGTCTCGGCGCGCGGCCGCGTGATGGCGCTGCGCTGGAACGGCATCCAGTCGGCGGGCAGTGCGTAGACCGCCGCGGCCAGCAGCACGATCACCACCGCGCCCCACAGCACCGGCGGCGACACGCCGGCCCATTCCTTTGGCACGAGCTGGCCGGGGCGGTCGCGGAACGGCATGTTCAGCCCGCCGGCCACGTGCTCGAGCCGATGGCCCTTCGGCGGCGGCAGCAGCGCGAGCACCGGCGCGGCGTCGATCTTCAGGCTGCGACACACAGCCTGCGCGAGCGCGCGGGTGAAGGTGGGGTCGGGCAGCTGATCGAACTGGTCGGATTCGAGCAGCTCGAGCTTGCGCGGCACGACCTTGATCGCCGCGGCCAGCGCGGCGATGTGCACGCCCTGCGCCTGGCGCGCGGCGCGCAGCAGGGCGCCGGCGGTGGTCGGGCGCGACGCCGCCGGCGCGGCTTCGGCGGCGTCACTCATCGAACTGCCCGCGCTCGAACGACGACGCCTCGCGCGAATCCGGGAAGCGCCGGCGCAGCTGCTCGCCGAGATCGGTCGCGCCGGTGCGGTTGCCCAGGCGCCGCTCGATGCGCGCGGCCAGCCACAGTGTCTGCGCGCCGGTGTACGAGGCGACCGCATTGACGCGGCGGATGTAGAAGCGCGCGCGTTCGTACTCGCCGCGCCGGTACAGCACCTCGGCGAGGTTGACCGCGGTCGACGGGTTCGCCGGGTCGAGCTGGTAGGCGCGGGTCAGCGTGGCCTCCGCCTCGGGCAGCTGCCCGGCGTGGGCCTCGCACACGCCCTTGGTCACGAGCGTGCGGATCTGGTCGCGGTATTGCGGCATCGCGAGCGCCTGATCGAACAGCGCCGCCGCCTCGGGGTAGCGCTGCTTCTGGCACAGGTAGTAGCCGTAGTTCTGCATCGCGTCGGCGTCGCGCGGGTTCAGCTGCAGCGCGCGGCGGAAACTCTCCTGCGCGAGCGCGTCGTCGCCGAGGTTCGCGTAGATCAGGCCGCGCAGGTTGTAGGCGGGCGCGGAGTTCGGGTCGGCCTGCAGCGCGAGCTTCACCTGATCGAGCGCGGTGGTGGTCTGGCCCTGGCCGAAGTAGGCCGAGGCGAGCTCGAGGCGGATGCGGGCGCGCTTGGAGGCGTCGGTCTCGTCGGACGAGGTGACGATGTCCTTGCCGTCGCCGACCGACGAGGTCACCGTCGTCTTCGTCGCGCAGCCGCCGAGCAGCGCGGCGGCCGCGAGCAGAAGGCCGGCCGCGAACCGCGCGCTCATGGCTGCGTCTCCGTCGCGTGCGCGCGGCCGGCGCGGATCGCTCCGGCGACCGCCGAGTCGCCGCGGTGCAGCGTGACCGGGGCGCGCGTCATGCGCGCCTTCACGTCGGTGCGGTCCTGCACCTCGCCGGCGAGCTGGCCGCAGGCGGCGGCGATGTCGTCGCCACGCGTCTTGCGCACCGTCGCGACCGCGCCGCCGTCCTGCAGCACGCGCAGGAATGCGGTGATGCGCGCGTCGGGCGAGCGCGTCAGGCCGGATTCGGGGAACGGGTTGAACGGGATCAGGTTGAACTTGCAGGCCACATCGGCCTGCGCCACCAGCGCGAGCAGCGCGCGCGCCTGCTCGTCGCTGTCGTTGATGCCGTCGAGCATGCAGTACTCGAAGGTGATGAAGTCACGCGG
>DATMIN010000548.1:0-13910 GCA_035554275.1 Burkholderiaceae bacterium | reverse complement strand
GTCGCTGCCGGGCTGGATCGCGCCCTTGCGCGGGTACAGGTTGAAGATCTGCGCGGCGTTGGTCGAGGTGACGCGGACGAACTCGTTCGGCGTCAAGCGGCCGGTGCCGACGCCGGCGTCCCACAGCACCGACATCCGGTCCTCGATGCCGGCGCAGCCGTTCGGGATCTTGCTGAAGTCGTTGCGGCCGGCGCCCTTCTGCTCGGCGCAGAACGCGCAGTGGTCGGTCGCGGTGGTGTGCAGGTGGCCGGCGGCAAGGGCGCCCCACAGCGCGTCTTGATGATGCTTGGCGCGGAACGGCGGGCTCATCACGTGCGCGGCGGCGATGTTCCAGTCGGGGTGCTGGTAGACCGACTCGTCGATCGTCAGGTGCCCGGCGAGCGCCTCGCCGTAGACGCGCTGGCCGTGGCTGCGCGCGCGGATGATCGCGTTGACCGAGTCTTCGCAACTCACGTGGACGATGTACAGCGGCGTGCCGAGCACTTCGGCGATGCGGATCGCGCGCTCGGCCGCCTCGGCCTCGACCGCCGGCGGGCGCGACAGCGGGTGGCCCTCGGGGCCGGTGATGCCGGCCTCGACGAGCTTCTTCTGCATCTGGAACACGAGCTCGCCGTTCTCGGCGTGCACGGTCGGCAGCGCGCCGAGCTCGAGCGCGCGCGTGAAGCTGTTCACCAGCACTTCGTCGTCGGCCATGATCGCGTTCTTGTAGGCCATGAAGTGCTTGAAGCTGTTCACGCCGTGCTCGCGCACCAAGGTGCCCATGTCGTCGTGCACGCTCTGGTCCCACCACGTCACCGCGACGTGGAAGCTGTAGTCGGCGGCGCTCTTCTCGGCCCAGCCGTTCCAGTCGCGCCACGCTTGCATCAGCGGCTGCTTGGCGTTCGGGATCACGAAGTCGATGATCATCGTCGTGCCGCCGGAGACGCCCGCCGCGGTGCCGGTATAGAAGTCGTCCTTCGTCACTGTGCCCATGAAGGGCAGCTCCATGTGGGTGTGCGGGTCGATGCCGCCCGGCATCACGAGCGCGCCGCCGGCGTCGACGATGGTCGCGCCGGCAGGAGCCTGCAGGTTCGGGCCGACGGCGGCGATCAGGCCGTCTTGCGTCAGCACGTCGGCGCGGACGCTGCTCTCGGCATTGATGACGGTGCCGCCGCGGATCAGGATGCTGCTCATCTGCTACTCCAGAAAAAAGTTCAAGCGACCGCGACGGTCTCGTTGCTCTTGAAGACCTCGGGCAATTCGTTCGCCTTCGCAAGCATCGCCTGGAACAGCACATTGCCACCGGCCTCGATCCACTCGGGCTTGGCGTCCTCGATCTCGTTGTGGCTGATGCCGCCGACGCAGGGCACGAAGATCATCGCGGTCGGCGTGACGGTGCTCATGTAGCAGGCGTCGTGGCCGGCGCCGGAGACGATCTCGCGCGTGCTGTAGCCCAGCCGCTTCGCGCCGGCGCGGACCATCTCGACGCAGCTCTCGTCGAAGTGCACGCAGTCGTACTGGAAGATCTGCTTCAGCTCGTGCTCGAGCTTGCCCTCGGCGGCGATCTTCGCGACGCCGGCCTTCAGCTCGGCGTCCATCTTCAGCAGCTCGGCGTTGTCGGGGCAGCGGAAGTCGACGGTCAGCCAGGTCTTGCCCGGGATCACGTTGCGCGAGTTCGGGAAGACGTTGAGCATGCCCACCGTCGAGACCGCCAGCGGCGCGTGCGCGAGGCCGATCTCGCGCACCAGTTGCACGACCTTCGCGGCGCCGAGCAGTGCGTCGCGGCGCACGCTCATCGGCGTGGGCCCGGCGTGCGAGTCCTGCCCGATCAGCGTCAGCTCGTACCAGCGCTGGCCCTGCGCGTCGGTGACGACGCCGATCGTCTGGCCTTCGTGCTCGAGGATCGGGCCCTGCTCGATGTGGGTTTCGAAGAACGCGTGCACCGGGCGGTTGCCCATCGGCTGGTCGCCGAGGTAACCGATGCGCTTCAGCTCCTCGCCGAGCGTCAGGCCTTGCTGATCGGTGCGCGAGTGGCCGTATTCGAGCGAGAACACGCCGGCGTAGACGCCCGAGCCGACCATCGCCGGCGCGAAGCGCGAGCCTTCCTCATTCGTCCAGACCGAGGCCTCGACCGGCCGCTCGGTCTCGATGCCGTGATCGTTCAGTGTGCGGATCACCTCGAGCCCGGCGAGCACGCCGTAGACGCCGTCGAAACGCCCGCCGGTGGGCTGGCTGTCGAGGTGGCTGCCGGTGCCGACCGGCGCGAGGCTGTTGTTGCGGCCCGGGCGGCGCGCGAAGATGTTGCCCATCTGGTCGACCTTGACGCTGCAGCCGGCGTCGCGGCACCACTGCACGAACAGGTCGCGGCCCTGCTTGTCGAGGTCGGTCAGCGTCAAACGGCACACGCCGCCCTTCGGCGTCGCGCCGATCTTCGCCATCTCCATCAGGCTCGCCCAGAGGCGGTCGCCGTTGATCCTCAGGTCTGACATGGCTCTGCTCCTGCATGAATCCATCGAAGCGGGAGTTATGCACCCATTGGCGGCATGCGTCCACAACCCCGCGGCGAGCATGCAACTGGCGTGCCAGTTTGACCATATGGACAAACACCGATCCGGCTGGGAGACTCGGCGCATGAAAGCCGCAACCGCAGCCGCAGCACCGACGACGAAGAAGGTAGCGCCTACGCCGGTTTCGAACAAGCGCGAAGTGGTGCTGAGTGCCGCGCTCGCGCTGTTCTCGCGCTTCGGGCTGCACGGCACCAGCGTCGACCAGGTCGCGGCGCGCGCCGGCGTGTCGAAGAGCAATTTGCTCTACTACTTCGCGAACAAGGAGGAGCTGTACGTCAGCGTGCTGCGCGATCTGCTCGAGGTCTGGCTCGCGCCGCTGCGTGAGTTCAGCGCCGGGCAAGACCCGCAGCAAGCCATTGCCGACTACATCCGCCGCAAGCTCACCGTCTCGCGCGACAGCCCCGAGGCTTCGCGCTTGTTCTGCCTGGAGATGGTGCAGGGCGCGCCGCTGCTGCGCGGCGAACTCGACCGCGAGCTGCGCGACATCGTCGAGCGCAAATCGGCGGTGATCCGCGGCTGGATCGCCGCCGGCCGGCTGGCAAAGGTCGACCCCGAGCACCTGATCTTCATGATCTGGGCCACGACCCAGCACTACGCCGATTTCGCGGTGCAGGTGCAGGCGCTGACCGGCAAGACGCTCGCCGACCCGGCGTTCTTCGAGCAGACGGTCGCGAACGTGCAGGCGCTGGTGCTGCGGGGGCTGGCGCCGAGGTAGTGCGAGGAGCTTCGCTCGTTGCCGCCAGCGGCGTCGGTGCCGGCGCGCAGGAGTACGCTTCGCGGTTCGAATGATCAGGAGACAAACCATGTCAGACCATGTCTACAAGCTCGTCGAACTCGTCGGCACCTCGACGCTCAGCAACGACGACGCCATCCGCAACGGCATCGAAACCGCGGCCAAGACACTGCGCAACATCGATTGGTTCGAGGTCGTGGCGCAGCGCGGCCATGTCGCCGGCGGGAAGGTGGCGCACTTCCAGGTCACGTTGAAGGTGGGCTTCCGCCTCGAAGGGTGAGGGCGGGCCGGGCTCGCGGCAGGCGCGGCCGCGACCCCTCAGACGGGGGCCCGGCGCCGGCGTTTCGCGCCGGCATCGCGGGATAGACTGCCTCGCCCCGGTTCCGGGGCTCATGAGGAGGAAACCGCGATGCCCAAGTCGTGCGCGCGCACCCTCGCGCGCCTGGTCCGTGTGGCCGTCGGGCTCGTCGCCATGCATCCGCCTGGCCCACGAGATGAACGGCAACTGGTACCCCTGGAGTGCGGCCATCGGCGGCAACTCGGCGCAAGCCTATGTCGTGATGTGGCAGCGCGTGCTCGGGATCTTCTGGGCCAAGGGTCTGGACTCGCACACCGTGCAGTGGATCTGGGCCGTGAACCACGAAGACGCCAGCCCCGCGCACGCCGAGGACTACTACCCCGGCGACGCCTACGTGAACTGGATCGGCGTCGACGGCTACAACTGGGGCGCAAGCCAGAGCTGGTCGTCCTGGAGCAGGCCGGACCAGGTGTTCGCACCGATGGTCGCGCGCCTGCGCGGCGTCAGCACGAAGCCGCTGGCGCTCACCGAGACCGCGTCGTCGACGAGCCTGCCGGGCAAGGTGGACGTTGCGGCGAAGTCGCAGTGGATCAGCGAGCTGTTCGCCTATGCGACCGCCCCGGGCACCGGGGCACGGATGATCGTCTGGTTCAACGAAGACAAGGAGACCGACTGGGCCGTCTTCGGCGGCTCGAACGGCGACGAGACCTACCGCAGCGGGCGCACGAGCTACAAGGCCTACAAGGCGTATCGCGCCGCGACGCAGGCCCCGGGCCTGCTGGCCCCCGACAGCGCCGACCCGCACCTGCTGAGCGACACACTTTTCGGCGGCGCTTGGTAGCGGCTGCGGCGACGAGCGCCTGCTGATCCGGGCTACTCCGCCTGCTGCCGCGCCGCCGCTGAGGTCGCGCAGCACGCCTTCGGCCGTCGGGCTGCGGCAGATGTTGCCGGTGCAGACGAAGACGATGCGTTGCGGCACGCCGGTCAGTACGTCAGCTCGAGGTAGGTCACCTCGTTGCTCGCCGCCGGCCACGCGCGGCCGACGAGCCGCTCGTCGTTGAACGCGCCGACGACCGCGCGGCCGGCGCCGTCGGCGAGCTTCAGCTTCGACGCCGCCACGCCGGCCACGCCGGGCGGGATGCCGGGCGCCGGGCTTTGGCCGTCGAGGCTGATCTGATCGCGCGGCACGCCGAAGTAGCCGCGCGGGCGCGTCAGCAGCACCACCGCGGCGGCATCGCGATCGGCCTCGAGCAGCCGCTCGGCGCGCAGGTGCACGATCGCCGACGAGCGCGGGAACGGCGAGCGGTAGATGTGCGTCGTCGCGTAGCCGGGTGCGGCGATCACGAACTCGTGGCGCGCCTGCGCGTCGGTGGTGAACGGGCCCCAGCGGCCGTCGGCGCCGATCGTCTGGCGGTGCCGCGCGGCGCCGAGGCGCTCGCCGGTGTCGGCGCGCACCGCGTAGACCTCGACGCTCGCGCCGGCCAGCGGCAGGTTGGTCGGCATCGTGGTCTGCGCGAAGCTGCCGGCGACCAGGCCATCGAGCACGACGCGGCTCTCCGGCGTGATTGCGAGCGAGACCGGCGGCTGGCCGGTGATGAAGCGGAACATCTGCTCGAACGCCTTCGCGCCGTACGCGGTCTCGCGGTGGTCGATGCCGGCGATGACCACGTTCTCGGCGCCCTTCAGCGCCGGGCCGTCGAAGCCGACGTTCGTGGGCGTGCCCTTCTGGCCGATCCACGTGCCTTCGGGCTGCGCGAACCTGTCGTTGTTGTCGGAGCGGATCGTCAGCCACAGCGGGCCCGGCGTGACCTCGATGCCGGCGGCACCCTTCGGCGCGTTCAGGCCGGCGAGGAACGGGCCGGCGCCGTTGAACTCGTTGTTCGGCGCCCGCGCCGCGTCGGCGTACACGCCGTGGTTCGGCGCGCCGCACAGGATCGCGTGCGAGACCTGGTCGGCGCCGCCATTGGCGATGAAGCTGCGCACCGCATTGCCGCCGCGCGAGTTCGCGATCAGCACGACTTGCTTCGCGTCGCTGCCGGCAAGCGCGCGCTCGACGGCCGCGGCGAGGAAGGCGCGGCTGTCGGCGATCGAACTGCGGCCGTCCTGCGGCTTCGTGTCGTCGTCGCGCGCGAGCGGGTAGGGCAGGTCGATCGCGTGCAGCCGCTCGCGCGGCCAGCCGTTGGATTCGAAACGCCACAGCGTCGTCGTCCACAGTGCGGCGCTGTCGCCGTTGCCGTGCACGAACACGATCGGCGGCGGCGCGGCGCCCCGGCCGCGTGTCGCACAGCCGGCGAGCAGCGCGGCGGCCGCGCTGCCCAGCAGCAGGTGGCGGCGCGTCAGGTCGAGGGTGGGCATTGGTCGGGCTCCAGCTTCAGAAGTCGCGCGCGGCCGGCAGCTGCGGCAGGCCCGGCGCGTCGAGCGCAGTGGCGGCGCGCACCGCGCGCACGATCGCGCGCGCCATCACGTCGGCGCCGAGCGCGCCGAGCAAGGTGAGGCTCGCGGTGCGGCCGCTCGCGCCGGTGCCGAGCGCGAAGATCGTGTCGCCGTCGGTCATCGTGTGGACCGGGTTGATCGCGCGCGCGAAGCCGTCGTGCGCCATCTGCGCGAGCTTGTTGGCCTGCGCCTTGGTGAGCACCGCGTCGGTCGCGATCACGCCGAGCGTGGTCGCGGCGCCGGCCGGCGGCGGCGCAGCCGGCCACTCGCCGCGGCGCAATGCGGCCATCGTGCCGAGCAGTGCGCGGCCGTCGGCGCTGCGCGCGCCGGCGATCGGCCGACCGCTGGCCGGGTCGACCACGTCTCCGATCGCGTTGACGGCCACAAGCGCGCCGACCGTGATGCCATCGACGCACACCGACGCGCTACCGAGCCCGCCGCGCATCGCGCGCCCGATGCCGAACAGCTTGCCGACCGAGGCACCGGCGCCGGCGCCGACGTTGCCCTCGATCACCGGCGCGCCGCTCGCGGCGTCGCACGCCGCATAGCCGGCGGCGGCATCGGGCCGGATCGACGCGTCGCCGACCCACAGGTCGAACAGGATCGCGGCCGGCACGATCGGCACGCGCGCCGGGCCGACGACGATGCCGTGGCCGCGCTCGTCGAGCCAGCGCATCACGCCACCGGCGGCGTCGAGCCCGAACGCGCTGCCGCCGGCGAGCAGCAGCGCGTGCACCTGCTCGACGGCGTTCAGCGGCGACAGCAGCTCGGTCTCGCGCGTGCCGGGCGCGGCGCCGCGCACGTCGACGCCGGCGACCGCGCCCTCGGGCGTCAGCAGCACGGTGCAGCCGGTGGGCCGGCGCGGGTCGGTGAAGTGGCCGACGCGCAGGCCGCGCACGGCGGTGATCGAGCCGGCGTCGGTGTCGTCGGTCACGGCGCGGCCGCGACGCTCAGGTGGCGAACACGCCTGCGGTGTCCTGCATCCGCGCCGACACCTCGCCGAGCTGGTGCAGCGTGTCGCCGTATGTCAGCTCCATCACCGTCAGGCGCTTGAAGTAGTGGCTCGCGACGTACTCGTCGGTCACGCCGATGCCGCCGTGCAGCTGGATGCACTGCTGGCCCACGAAGCGCATCGACTGGCCGAGCTGCAGCTTCGCCTGCGCGAGCGCGCGGCGCCGTGCCGCGGGCGGCTCGTTCAGCTTCAGGCTCGCGAAGTAGCTCATCGAGCGCGCCAGTTCGAGCTGCATCTTGACGTCGGCGATGCGATGCCGCAGCGCCTGGAAGGTGCCGATCGCGACGCCGAACTGCTTGCGCGTGTTCATGTATTCGACCGTCACCGCGACCAGCTTGTCCATCGCGCCGACGGCCTCGGCGCACAGTGCGGCGATGCCGATGTCGACCGCCTGCTCGAGCGCGGCGTAGGCCGTGCCGGCCGGCAGCAGCTCGATCGCGTCGGCGTTGGTCAGCGTCAGGTCGGCGGCGCAGGCGCCGTCCTGCGTCGGGTAGCCCTTGACCGCCACGCCGGCCTCGCCCTTCGAGACGAGGAAGAGGGCGATGCCCGATGCATCGTCGACCGTGCCACTGACGCGCGCCGGCACGATGAACGCGCCCGCCTGTGCACCGGCCGGCACCAGCGTCTTGCGCCCGTTCAGCTGCCAGGTGCCGCCGACGTTTTTCGCCGTGGTCTCGACGTGCGCGAGGCGATAGCGCGCGCGGCGCTCCTGGTGCCCGAGCACGACGATCTCCTTGCCCTCGGCGATGCCCTGGCGCCACAGCGCGCCCGACGGCGCGTTGCCGGCGTTGAGCAGCGCGGTGGCGACCAGCGCGACCGGCGCGAACGGCTCGAGCACGATGCCGCGGCCGACCTCTTCCATCACCACCATCGCGTCGATCGCGCCGAAGCCCATGCCGCCGTCGGCCTCGGGCACCTGCAGGCCGAGCAGGCCGAGCTCGCCGAGCTCCTTCCACGCCGCCTTCGAGAAGCCGCCTTCCTTGACGATGCCGCGGCGGCGCTCGAACGTGTAGGCCTTGTCGACCCACTTGCGCACTGTGTCGCGCAGCATTTCCTGGTCGTCGCTGAAGTCGAAGTCCATGTCGGTTCCTTGCGTCCGTCTGACTGGAGCCCCTTCCTCCTCGGGGGGAAGGGGTTGGGGAAGGGAGCAATCCTGTCGTCTGCGCTCGCGCAGTCGGCGCTCGGCCTCAGCCGAGCACCGTCTGCGCGACGATGTTGCGCTGCACTTCGTTGCTGCCGCCGTAGATCGTGGTCTTGCGCATGTTGAAGTAGGTGCCCGCGAGCGGCGCGACGAACGCGGCGCCGCCGGCCTGGTCGCCCTGCCAGCCGGCTTCCATCGCCTCCTTGATGAACGGCACCGCGGCCGGCCCGGCGGCCAGCATCATCAGCTCGCTGTAGCGCTGCTGGATCTCGCTGCCGCGGATCTTCAGCAGGCCGGCCACATCGAGCGACTGCTTGCCGCCCTTCTCGGCGGACAGCACGCGCAGCACCATCATCTCGAGCGCGACGACCTCGACCTCGAGCTTCGCGATCTCGTCGCGGACGCGCCCATCGTCGTAGACGCCCTCGGCCTTCGCGATGCGCTTCAAGCGCTCGAGCTCGCGCTTGGCGCGGTTCACGTCGGCGATGTTGGTGCGCTCGTGCGAGAGCAGGTGCTTGGCGTAGGTCCAGCCCTTGTTCTCTTCGCCGATCAGCTGGTCGGCGGGCACCTCGACGTTGTCGAACCAGACCTCGTTGACCTCGTGCTCGCCGTCCATCGTGATGATCGGGCGCACCGAGACGCCGGGGCTCTTCATGTCGATCAGCAGGAAGCTGATGCCGGTCTGCGGCTTGCCTTCGGTGCTGGTGCGCACGAGGCAGAAGATCCAGTCGCCGTACTGGCCGAGCGTGGTCCAGGTCTTCTGGCCGTTGACGACGTAATAGTCGCCCTTGCGCTCGGCGCGGGTCTTGACCGAGGCGAGGTCGGAGCCCGAGCCCGGCTCGCTGTAGCCCTGGCTCCACCAGACCTTGCCGCTCATGATGTCGGGCAGGAAGCGCTGCTGCTGCGCCGGTGTGCCGAACGCCATGATCACCGGCGCCACCATCACCGGCCCGAACGGCATGACGCGCGGCGCGCCGGCCAGCGCGCATTCCTCTTCGAACAGGTGCTTCTGGATCGCGTTCCAGCCCGGGCCGCCGAACTCCTTCGGCCAGCCCCAGCCGTGCCAGCCCTGCGCGCCGAGGATCTTGGCCCAGCGCTGCAGATCGTCTTTCGACAGCCGCAGCGCGTGGTGCACCTTGTGGCTGATGTCCTTCGGCAGGTTCTCGGCGACCCAGGCGCGGATCTGCGCGCGGAAGGCTTGCTCTTCGGGGGTGAAATTGAGGTTCATCGCGCGTGTCTCCGGGCTGAGCGACGAGTGTGCAACGCCCGCCGTTTTAGCACGACCGTGCGTTTTTCCCTTGTCCCTGCGGTGACAACGGGGCTGCCGGCCGCGTCAGCAGCCGGGCCTGGCGGCGCGGGCGGATGCGCGCGGCGCCGCGGCCGCGCAGCACATCGGCGGCGGTGCGCGCGCACAGCGCGGCCCACTCGACCAGCTCGGCCGCCGTTGCCGCCAGCCAGCCGTCGTGCTTGATCAGGTAATGGCGCCGGCTCTGGTAGTAGTGGCGGCCGATGCAGCCGGCGATTCGCGTGGCGTCGTCGGCCGAACTCGCCGCGGCGATGTGGTGCGCGGTCGCGCTGCCGAGCGCCCAGACCTGGTGGCCGGTGGCGGCGACGCGGCGGCACAGGTCGGTCTCTTCCCAGTAGAGGAAGAAGCGCGGGTCGAAGCCGCCGAGCTGGCGGTACAGCGCGGTGCGGATCAGGAACACCGCGCCGCAGACCCAGCCGGTCACGAACGGCGTGCTGCCCGGCACGATCGGCCGCAGCCCGCCCGACGCTGCGTTCCTCAACGCGGCGTACGCGATCGAGCCTGCGGTGGGCAGCGGCCCGGTCGGCTGCAGCACGGGTGCGTCCGCGTCGCGCCCGCACAGCGTGGCCGGGCCGACGACGCCGGCGCGCGGGTGCGCCTGCATGAACTCGAGCATCGTGCGCAGCGCCTCGGCGCCGATCGATGCGTCGGGGTTCAGCAGCAGCGTGTACTTTGTTTCGACCTGCTCGGCGCCGAGGTTGCAGCCGCGCCCGAAGCCGAGGTTGTGCGGCGCGTGGATCGCGTGCACCCACGCCGGCTGCGCGGCGAGCAGCGTGGCGGTGGCGTCGGTGCTCGCGTTGTCGACGACGACGACGCGCCCGACCAGCCCGGCCTCGTGGCAGGCGCGCGCGGCGTCGAACAGCGCGGGCAGAGTCGCTGCCGACTGGTAGGCGACGACGACGATCGTGATCGGCGGCATCGCCTCAGAACCCCGAGATCGCGCCGCGCGAATCGGCGAACGCGTCGATCGGCCGCGGCGCGCGCGCGGTCGGCTGTGAAGTCGCCCGCGCGGTCGCCGGCGCGGGCGCGAACAGCAGCGCATCGAGCACCTCGACGAGCCGCGCGCGCGCAGCGCGGGCGGTGAAGGTGTGATCGGCCTGTGGCACCCGGTCGATCGAGAGCTGCGCGCGCGCGCTCAGCGTGGCGAGCGCAGGCCCGGCCAGGCGCTGCAGCAGTTCGTCGCCGGGCGCGCCCTGCGCGAACACGAAGCGCAGCCGCACGCCGCGCTGCGCGGCGCCCTGCAGCTCGCGGCCGAGCGCGGTGTCGGGCTCGAGGTGAAGCGCGCGCTGCAGCCGCAGCCAGCCCTGGCGGCCGGCGCTGCGGGCGCGGCCGGAGAGTGCGCGCGCGATCGTCGGCAGGTCGAGCTCGCCGCGCAGCAGGCGCCGCCAGGTGTCGGCCGATCGCATCGTGCGGCGGTAGCGGCGCGCCATCTCGATCAGTTCGAATTCGTTCAGGCTCTGGCCGAGGCGCTGGCAATCTTCCCAGTCGAAGGTCAGCGGGTTGATCATCAGCGCGAGATCGACGTCCTGCCCCACGATCGCCGCCTGCAGCGTGTGAAACGCGCCCGAGCACAGCCCCATCACCGCGCAGCGCTCGATGCCGGGCTGGCGCTTCAGCCACGCCAGTGCGACCGCGATGTCGTCGGCCGCCGCGCGCGAGTAGACGCGGTTCTCGCGCTGGCCGCGCCGCGCCGGGCTGTCGCCGATGCCCGACAGGTCGAGGCGCAGCACCGTGACGCCGCGCCACGCCCAGCGCCGCGCGAGCGTGACCCACAACCGATTCGGCCCGATCGCGTGGACGGCGCCCGCGTTCAGCATCAGCACCGCGCGGCCGCCTGCGACCGACACCTGCGCGGGCCGCGTCAGCATGCCGAACAGCGGCGTGCCGGCGGCGTCGAGGCGCAGCGCGTGCTCGTCGAATGCCGGCAGGTGATCGCGCCGCGGCGGGTCGACGTCGATCGGCGACTGCGGGCGCGCGGTGGCGGGCAACGCGCTCCACTCGATCGCGGTCGCGACCACGGCATCGATCAGCGCCGTCGGCGTCACCGCGTCCTGCGGGTTCGTCATCAGCGCCGGGTAGCCGGGCCATGTGGAGCGCCGCACGAGCACGCCGCGCTCGGCCAGCGCGGCGGGCCACGCGTCGGCGGCGGGCAGGTCGTCGCGCTCGAACAGGTGCACGCGCGGCGCGGGTGCGGCGTCGAGCCGCGCGAGATCGATGCGGCGCAGCGCGTCGACCGTCGCCGCGGTCATCACGAAGCCGGCGGATTCGAGGTCGGCGTGGTCGGGCCCATCGCCGGTGGCTGTGGCGCCGAGCAGGCGCAGCTCGCGCAGGTGCTCGCGGCCGCTCGCGACCGGCGCGATCGCGAGCAGGCCGACGATGTCGTCGCGCGGCGCGGCCGCGAGCGCGGCGAGCGTCGCACCCAGGCGCAGGCCGACCAGCGCGACGCGCTGCACGCCGCTGCGCCGCTTCAGCTGCTCGATCGCGTCGTGCACCGAGCGCAGCCACGCCGGCCACTGGCCGGGCTCGATCTCGTCGCCTTGCGACTGGCCGGTGCCGGCGAGGTCGAAGCGCAGCGTCGCGATGCCTTGCGCGGCGGCCGCCTCGGCGAGCAGACGCAAGCTGCGGTGCGCGCAGACCTCTTCGAAGCCGAACGGTGCGCACACGACGAGGCCGAGGCCGCCGGCGCGCGCCGCGTCGGGCGCGTGCAGCCAGCCGAACAGGCGCGCGTGCGCCGGGCCGAACGTGAGCGGCTGTGCCAGCGCAGCACTCATGCGGCCTCCACCACGACGCGCGTGCGATCGTTCAACGCCTGCACGTGGCCGGCGAGCGCCGGTGCGCCGGCCGCTTGCAGCGGCACCAGCCGCACGCAACGCTCGGCGCCGGGCGCGAGATGGAACCCGGCGTCGGCCGCGGCGAAGCCCGGTATATCGATCTCGATCGACTGCGCGAAGCGCTGCGTGCGCAGGTGCAGCTCGGCGTGGCCGTCATCGTGCCAGCGCGCCTGCGCGCTCAGGCCGATGCCATGCTCGCAGCGCGACGGCAGACCGGTCGGAAAGTGAAACGCCTGCGCCAGTTCGTGACCGCCGCGCCCATCGCGCAGCGTCGCGACGACCAGCGCGTGCTCGGCCGGGCCGAAGCGGTAGGCGTGCGTCAGGTCGATGAAGGCGTCGAACCACTCGGCCGCCGGCCGCGCGAGCGTGGCGCGCGCGGCGATCGTGTGCGCCTGCTCGGCGCGCTGCATCGGCAGGCCGTCGTCGCGGTACAGCGCGATCTCGATGCGCGCGTCGAGCGCGCGGTCGGGCTCGTTGACGATCGTCAGCTCGAGGCCGTTCGTGCCCTCGTCGGCCAGGAACACCGCAACCGGCGCGAACGCGCGCTTGAGCGCATGGAACGCGGCCTTCGGCACGCCCCGGTCGTCGAGCACGCCCCAGCCCGCGCCGGGCCACAGGTCGCGCAGGAACCACACGAGCGCGCCGCGGCAGCTCGACCCGCCGCGCCGCCATTCGGCGAACGCCGCGCCCATCACCTCGCCCGGCACCGCGCGGCTCAGCGCGAGGTAGCGATCGTGGTCGGCGCTGCGCAGCGCGACCGGGTCGACGCGGTAGAGCTGCTGCAGGTAGTGGTCGCGCACGTCCTCGAAGTCCCAGCCGGCGCCGAGGTCGCGCGGCGTGCGCGCCTTCCACGCCGGGTGGTGCACGCGCAGCGCGTGGCCGCCCGGCATGCGCGCGATGGTCGACGCCGGCGGCACGTTCGCGAACGCGAGGCACTCGGTCGCGAAGCGCAGGCCCGAGCGGCGCGCGTCGTCGGGGCCGCGCCGGTACGCGCCGACGCCGTAGTACGAGGTCGTGCCGGCGTTGTTCTGGTGCGGGAACGCCCCGCCGTGCGCGCTCGACGGCCAGTACGGCACGCCCGGGCAGGCGGCCGCCGCGAGCTCGGCGAGGTCGCGCGCGAACAGCGGCTGCGACCAATCCTCGCGCGGGCTGCCCCACATCGCGGCCTGCTGCTCGGCCTCGCTGTTGCCGCACAGCACCGCGAGCGACGGCCGCGCCTGCCAGCGCGCGAGCTGCTGCGAGACCTCTGCGCGCACCGAGGCGGCGAACGCGGGGTCGGCGGCGGGGTAGTCCATGTTCGCGAACATGAAGTCCTGCCAGACGAGGATGCCGAGCGCGTCGCACGCGTCATGGAAGTGATCGTCTTCGTAGACCAAGCTGCCCGAGACGCGCAGCATGTTCATGCCGGCATCGCGCACCTGCTCGAGCGCGGCGCGGGTCGCTTCGGCGGGCGCGCTCAGCGCGACCGGGTCGAGCGGCGTCCAGCACGCGCCGCGGCAGAACACCGGCACGCCGTTGACGCCGAGCGCGAAGCCGCCGTCGCGGGTGTCGAGCGCGAGCGTGCGAAAGCCGACGCGGCCGAGATCGACGACGACCGGCGCGTCGGCGCC
>DATMIN010000547.1:0-4118 GCA_035554275.1 Burkholderiaceae bacterium | reverse complement strand
GGTCCCGAAGGGGCCCCTTCGTGGCCCTTGGCGGCCGGGCGCCACTGACATGAGCAGAACGGTGGCCGTGGTCGACTACGGCATGGGCAACCTGCGCTCGGTGTCGCAGGCGGTGATGCACGTGGCGCAAGGCTCGGGCGTCGACGTGATCGTCACGTCCGATGCCGACGTGGTGCGCGCGGCCGAGCGCATCGTGCTGCCTGGCCAGGGCGCGATGCCCGACTGCATGCGCGAGCTGCGCGACTCCGGCCTGCAGGAAGCCGTGCTCGAAGCCGCCGCGACCAAGCCGCTGATGGGGGTGTGCGTCGGCATGCAGATGCTGCTCGCGCGCAGCGACGAGGGCCCGACCGAGGGCCTGGGCCTGTTCCCCGGCGACGTGGTGCGGTTCCGGCTCGACGGCCGGCTGCAGAGCGACGGCAGCCGTTACAAGGTGCCACAAATGGGCTGGAACCGCGTGTTTCAGACCCGCCCGCACGCGATGTGGCAGGGCGTGCCCGACGGCGCCTATTTCTACTTCGTGCACAGCTATCACGCCCGCCCGGCCGACCCGGCGCACAGCGCCGGCGAGACCGACTACGGCGCGCGCTTTACCTGCACGCTGGCCCGCGATAATATTTTCGCGACCCAGTACCATCCTGAGAAGAGCGCCGATCACGGCTTGGCGCTGTACCGAAACTTCCTCCACTGGAACCCCTGAGCGTTCCTCGCCTCGGCCGGCCATGCTGCTGATTCCCGCGATCGACCTGAAAGACGGTCACTGTGTGCGCCTGAAGCAGGGCGACATGAACGACTCCACCACGTTCAGCGAAGACCCGGCGCGAATGGCGCGGCGCTGGGTCGATGCCGGCGCGCGGCGCCTGCACCTCGTCGACCTGAACGGCGCGTTCGCCGGCAAGCCGGTCAACGAGGCGGCGATCAAGGCGATCCTGGCCGAGGTCGGCGACGAGATCCCGGTGCAGCTCGGCGGCGGCATCCGCGACCTCGACACGATCGAGCGCTACCTCGACGATGGCCTGAGCTTCATCATCATCGGCACCGCGGCGGTCAAGAACCCCGGTTTCCTGCGCGATGCGTGCTCGGCGTTCGGCGGCCACATCATCGTCGGCCTCGATGCGAAGGACGGCAAGGTCGCCACCGACGGCTGGAGCAAGCTCACCGGCCACGAGGTGATCGACCTGGCGAAGAAGTTCCAGGACTACGGCGTCGAGGGCGTGATCTACACCGACATCGGCCGTGACGGCATGCTCTCGGGCATCAACATCGACGCGACCGTCAAGCTCGCGCAGGCGCTGACGATCCCGGTGATCGCCTCGGGCGGCCTGTCGAACCTGGCCGACGTCGAGCGCCTGTGCGCGGTCCAGGACCAGGGCATCGAAGGCGTGGTCTGCGGCCGCGCGATCTACAGCGGCGATCTCGATTTCGCGGCCGCGCAGGCGCGCGCCGACGAGCTCGGCGGCGCGTGAGCTGGATGCTCGAAGGCCCACGAGGCCAGCCCTGACATGCTGGCCAAGCGCATCATCCCCTGCCTCGACGTGACCGGCGGCCGCGTCGTCAAGGGCGTCAACTTCGTCGCGCTGCGCGACGCGGGCGATCCGGTCGAGATCGCGGCGCGCTACAACGAGCAGGGCGCCGACGAGCTGACCTTCCTCGACATCACCGCCACCAGCGACGAGCGCGACCTGATCCTGCCGATCATCGAGGCGGTGGCCTCAAAAGTGTTCATTCCGCTGACCGTCGGCGGCGGCGTGCGCGGCGTGGCCGACGTGCGCCGGCTGCTCAACGCCGGCGCCGACAAGGTCAGCTTCAACTCGGCCGCGGTCGCCGACCCGCAGGTGATCCGCGACGCCTCGGCGAAGTACGGTGCGCAGTGCATCGTGGTCGCGATCGACGCGAAGCGCCGCATCGATCGGCGCTCGGAGGATCGGGTCTCGGTCGGCGGGGCCGGCTGGGAGGTCTACACCCACGGCGGGCGCCGCAACACCGGCCTCGACGTGGTCGAGTGGGCGCGCGAGATGGTGGCGCGAGGGGCCGGCGAGATCCTGCTCACGAGCATGGACCGCGACGGCACGAAATCGGGCTTCGATCTCGCGCTGACGCGCGCCGTCAGCGACGCGGTGCCGGTGCCGGTGATCGCCTCGGGCGGCGTCGGCCGGCTCGAGCACCTGGTCGACGGCATCCGCCTCGGCGGCGCCGACGCCGTGCTCGCGGCGAGCATCTTCCACTACGGCGAGTTCACCGTGGGCCAGGCGAAGGCGCTGATGGCGCGCGACGGGATTCCGGTGCGCTCGTGACGCGCTCACGGCGCCGATGAGTGAGGTGCGCATCATCGGCGGGCAGTGGAAGCGCAGCAAGCTGCCGGTGGCGAGTGCGCCCGGCCTGCGCCCCACGCCCGACCGCGTGCGCGAGACGCTGTTCAACTGGCTCGGGCAAGACCTGACCGGCTGGCGCTGCCTCGACGCGTTCGCCGGCTCGGGCGCGCTCGGCTTCGAGGCCGCGTCGCGCGGTGCGGCCGAGGTGCTGCTGCTCGAGCGCGATCGGCGGGTGGTCGAGAGCCTGAAGGCGTCGAAGGCACGATTGAATGCGCAGGCGATCCGCGTCGAAAGCGCCGATGCGCTGGCGTGGATGGCGCGCGCCGCGCCGGCGTCGTTCGAGCTCGTGTTCCTCGATCCGCCGTTCGATGCCGCGCTGCTCGAGCCGGCGCTCGAGCTCGCCGCGCGCCTCGTCGTAGCGCAGGGTTTCGTCTACGCCGAGGGTGCCGCCGCGCTGCCGGACGAGCGCGCCCACGCCGCGGGCCTGACCGTGCATCGCCGGGGCCGCGCCGGCGCGGTTCACTTCGCATTGCTGCAGCGATCGGCAGCGGGCTGAGCGGCACGGCTACACTGCGGCCGGATTCCACTGCTGGGGCGCGCCTTGACCTCCGTGACGAAACTCACCGCTGTCTACCCTGGCACCTTCGACCCGATGACGCTCGGCCACGAAGACCTGATGCGCCGGGCCAGCCGCCTGTTCGAGCGGCTGATCGTCGCGGTGGCGGCCGGCCACCACAAGCGCACGATGTTCACGATCGCCGAGCGGCTCGACATCGCGACCGAGCTGGCGGCCAAGTACCCGAACGTCGAGGTGATGGCGTTTCGCGGCCTGCTGCGCGACTTCGTCGTCGGCAACGGCGGCAAGGTGGTGGTGCGCGGGCTGCGCGCCGTCAGCGACTTCGAATACGAGTTCCAGATGGCCGGCATGAACCGCCAGCTGATGCCCGAGGTCGAGACCGTGTTCCTGACGCCGGGCGACCGCTACCAGTTCGTCTCGGGCACCTTCGTACGCGAGATTGCCACGCTCGGCGGTGATGTCTCCAAGTTCGTGTCACCCTCGGTGCTGAACCGCCTGCACCTGCGGGTGAAGGCGACCGAAGCCTGAGGAGCGAGCGCATATGGCGCTGATGATTACGGACGAGTGCATCAACTGCGATGTCTGCGAGCCCGAGTGCCCGAACCAGGCGATCTCGATGGGCGCGGACTTCTACGTGATCGAGCCGTCGCGCTGCACCGAATGCGTCGGCCACTTCGACGAGCCGCAGTGCGTGCAGGTGTGCCCGGTCGACTGCATCCCGATCCACCCGGAACACGTCGAGTCGAAGGAATCGCTGTGGGCGAAGTACCGGCGGCTGCAGGCGGCGGCCGCGTCGGCCACGCCGAGCGCTTAGCCGCCGGCCGCGCGCCCCTTGCGCGGGGCGCGCTCGATCATCACCACCTCGTCGACGAACGGGCCGCGCTTTGCACCTGCGCGCCGCTTCGGGTGCAGCGGCGGCGCGGCCGCGAGCACGACAGTGCGCGCTGAGCCGCTGAGGCTCGCGGCGCCGGCCGGGCGCAGCGCCGCCTGCTCGGCGAGCCGGTCGCGCCGCATCTCGGCCGCGAGACGGCGCTCGTCGGCGGCGAGCCGCAGCGCTTCGGCGCGCTGCGAGTCGCTGCGGGCGTCGGACGCATCGACGATGCGCCCGCTGGCGGGGCAGGGCGTCTGCGTGTAGGTGCTGCCGCAGCGGTAGACCGGTTGGGCGACCGCGGCGGCCGCGGCAAGCAAGGTCAGCGAGAGGGCGATCAGCAGGCGGCTCGGGCTCATGTGGG
>DATMIN010000546.1:0-2469 GCA_035554275.1 Burkholderiaceae bacterium | reverse complement strand
CCTCGATCCGCGGCACCGCCGCCAGCAGCGTGCGCGTGTAGTCGCGCTGCGGCCGCTCGAGCACGTCGCGCGCGGCGCCGGCCTCTTCGATGCGGCCGCGGTTCATCACCGCGACGCGGTCGGCGATGTACTCGACGACGCCGATGTTGTGCGTGATGAACAGGTACGACACGCCGAGCTCGCGCTGCAGCTCGCGCAGCAGGTTGAGGATCTGCGCCTGCACCGAGACATCGAGCGCCGAGGTCGGCTCGTCGCAGACGATCAGGCGCGGCTCGACCGCGAGCGCGCGCGCGATCGCGATGCGCTGGCGCTGGCCGCCCGAGAACTCGTGCGGGTAGCGCTGCAGCGCGTCGCGCCGCAGACCGACGCGATCGATCAAGCGCGCGATCTGCGCGCTGCGCGCCGGCGCGTCGAGTTCGGGGCGCAGCGCGATCAGCCCTTCCTCGAGCAGATCGGCCACGCGCATGCGCGGGTTCAGCGACGCGAACGGGTCCTGGAAAATGATCTGTACCTGGCGCCGCGCGGCGCGCAGCGCGTCGCCGTCGAGCGTGAACAGGTCGGCGCCCTCGAAGCGCGCCTGCCCGCTGACGAGCGCGTGCTCGCGCAGCAGCTGCACGATCGCCTTGCCGGTGGTCGTCTTGCCGCAGCCCGATTCGCCGACGAGCGCGAGCGTCTGCGCCGGCGCGATCGTGAACGACACGCCGTCGACCGCGACGAACGCGCCGCGCGCGCGCTGCATCAGGCCGCTGCGGATCGGAAACGTCACGCGCAGGTCGCGCACGTCGAGCAACGGCTGCGCGGGTGGCGGCGTCGCGTCGGCCGGCGCGACGGCGCTCGGCGCGCGCGCCGCCTCCACATAGACCTCGGGCCTGCGCCCGTCGCGGTACAGCAGGCAGCGCACGAGGTGCGTGCCGCTCTCGAGCAGCGCCGGCCGCGTGCCCGCGCAATCGGCGAACGCTCGATCGCAGCGCGGCGCGAAGCGGCAGCCGTCGAACCCCTGCGACAGCGGCGGCACCATGCCCGGGATCGCCGCGAGCGCGTCGCCGCGGTGCGTGCGATCGGGCAGCGCGCGCAGCAGCAGGCGCGCATACGGATGGCGTGGCGCGGCGAAGAAGTCGGCCGCGGCCGCGACCTCGACGATCTGCCCGGCGTACATCAGCGCCACCGTGTGCGCCATGCCGGCCACCACCGCGAGGTCGTGCGTGATCAGCAACAGGCCGAGGCCCTGCTCGTGCTGCAGGCGCTTCAGCAGATCGAGGATCTGCGCCTGGATCGTCACGTCGAGCGCGGTCGTCGGCTCGTCGGCGATCACGAAGTCGGGCTCGGCGGCGAGCGTCATCGCGATCATCACGCGCTGGCGCTGCCCGCCCGAGAGCCGGAACGGGTAGTCGTCGATGCGCCGCGCCGGCTCGGGGATGCCGACGCGGCCGAGCCACTCGATCGCCTTCGCGCGCGCTGCGGCGCCGCGCAGCGCGGTGTGCGCCTCGATCGCCTCGACGATCTGGTCGCCGACGCGCATCACCGGGTTCAGGCTCGTCGCCGGCTCCTGGAAGATCATGCCGATGCGCCCGCCGCGCACCGCGCGCATGCCCGATTCGGGCAGCGCCAGCACGTCGTCGCCGCCGAGCCGCACCGCGCCGCCGGCGACGCGGCCGTTGTCGGGCAGCAGCCGCATCAGCGCGAGCGCCGTCATGCTCTTGCCGCAGCCCGACTCGCCGACGATCGCGAACGTCTGCCCGCGCTCGATCGCCAGGCTCAGGCCGTCGACCGCCTTGACGAGGCCGGCGTCGGCATCGAGCGCGACCTCGAGGTCGCGCACGTTCAGCATCGCGCCGCCCTCACGGCTTGGCGGCGCGCAGGCGTGCGCGGAAGTGGCGGGCGCGCGGGTCGAACGCGTCGCGCACGCCGTCGGCGAACAGGTTCGCGGCGAGCACCAGCGTCACCATGAACGCGAACGCCGCCGCGAACGACCACCACACCAGCGGGTCGCGGCTCATCTCGGTGCGCGCGAGGTTGATCATGCCGCCGAAGCTGTTCATCGCCGGGTCGACGCCGACGCCGACATACGACAGCACCGCCTCGTAGAGGATCAGCGCCGAGAAATCGAGCACCGTGGTGATGATGATCAGGTGCACGACGTTCGGGAAGATGTGGCGCACGATGATTCGGCCCTTGGGCACGCCGAAGGCCGTGGCGGCCTGCACATAGTCGAGTTGCGCGAGCTTCATCGTCTCGGCGCGCAGCAGCCGGCACAGCGTGGCCCAGCCGGTCAGGCCGAGGATCACGCACAGCAGGAACAGGCGCACGTCGGCACGCTCGGCGCCGGTCTCGAACAGGTCGGGATGGGTGTCGATGAAGACCTGCATCATCAGCACGCAGGCCGCGATCAGCAGCACGTTCGGGATCGACGACAGCAGCGTGTACGCGTACTGCACCGCCTCGTCGACCCAGCCGCGCAAGTAGCCAGCG
>DATMIN010000545.1:0-2939 GCA_035554275.1 Burkholderiaceae bacterium | reverse complement strand
GTCGCGCACCGCGTCGGCGAGCCGTTCGGCACGCTGCTGCTGGCGGTGGCTGTCACGGTGATCGAGGTCGCGTTGATCGTCTCGCTGATGCTGGCCGGCGGGCCTGACGCGACCGCGCTCGCGCGCGACACGGTGTTCGCCGCGGTGATGATCATCCTGAACGGCATCGTCGGCCTGTGCCTGATCGTCGGCGGTGCGCGCTTTCGCGAGCAAACGTTCGGGCTGCACGGCGTCAACGCGTCGCTCGCCACGCTCGCGGCAATCGTGGTGCTGAGCCTGGTGCTGCCGAACTACACGGTCAGCAACCCCGGCCCGTTCTACTCGCCGAGCCAGCTCGCGTTCATCGCGATCGTCTCGCTCGGCCTGTACTTCACGTTCGTGCTGGTGCAGACGGTGCGCCACCGCGACTACTTCCTCGCCGCCGCCGACCCGCACGACACCGAGGCGCACGCCGCGCCGCCGTCGAACCAGACCGCGCTGCTGAGCGCGGGGCTGTTGCTGGTGTGCCTGGTCGCGGTGGTGGTGCTCGGCAAGGCGCTGTCGCCGAGCATCGAGGCGGCGGTCGCGGCGGTGCACGCGCCGAAGGCGCTGGTCGGCGTGATCATCGCGATGGTCGTGCTGCTGCCGGAGGCGCTGGCCGCCGTGCGCGCGGCGCGCGCGAACCGGCTGCAGACCAGCCTGAACCTCGCGCTCGGCTCGGCGCTGGCGAGCATCGGGCTGACGATCCCGGCGGTGGCGATCGTCTCGCTGGTCGGTGGCCTGACGCTGACGCTCGGCATCGACCTGAAATCGACGGTGCTGCTCGCGCTGTCGCTGTTCGTCGCCGGGATGGCGCTGAGCACCGGCCGCACGACCGTGCTGCAGGGCGCGGTGCTGCTGGTGATCTTCGGCACCTACCTGTTCACGACGATCGTGCCCTGAGCGGCACGCCGCCCGCGGCTCCTGCGATCAGAGCAGCTTGACGCCAGGCAACGCGCGCATCGCCCTGTCGAAGCTGGCGGTGTACTCGCACGGCGCCGCCGCGTTCTTGAGCACGATCATCGTGTCGGCAAAGTCGCAGGCCTGCGACGCGCACAACGCGAGCGCGCGATCCAGACGCTCGCGGTCTTCGAACGCGAAGCCGTCGGCGTGCAGCAGCGACTTGACCGCCGCGAGGATGTCGTCGCGCCCGAAGCCGTAGGCCCGGCCGAGCACCCACACCACCTCGACCAACACCATGTCGTTGACGAAGAAGGCGCCGGCCTCGCCCTCATGCGCCGACAGCAGGCGCGTGGCGGCCCTGAGTTGGACCGCGTCGTCGGCCGTGAGCAGGCGAACGAGAACGTTCGTGTCCAGGCCGATCATCGGCGCACCTCACTTCTGCCGGCGCGACCGCTCGTGTCGCAGCGCCGCGGCCTCGCCCGCCGCACGGTTCATCTGCTCGACGCTGACCGGCGCGCGGCCCGGCCGCTTCAGCAGGCCGACGATGGCCAGCGCCGAACGGTTCAGCGGTCGCACGGAGATCGAGCCGTCGTCGTTGAGCTTGAAGTCGAGCTGGGTCCCCTGTTCGATGTTGAGCCGGTCACGGATCGCCTTCGGCACCGTGACCTGACCTTTGATGCTGACGGTGGCGAGCATGGTCGATTCCTTACTTCTTGGGAAGGTAGCTTTCATTCTAGGCGTTCCGACCATCCTGCGCTCGTCGCCGCTGCGTCAAGGCGCAAGGGCGGCGTCACAGACGCTCGGCCTGCGCCTCGCGGGGCTGCCACTTCATCAGCCGCTTCTCGAGCCGGCCGACGATCGCGTCGAGCGCGAGCGCGAACACCGTCAGCACCAGGATGCCGGCCATCACCGTGTTGATGTCGAACGAGCCCTCGGCCTGCAGGATCAGGTAGCCGACGCCGCGCGACGAGCCGAGGTATTCGCCGACCACCGCGCCGACGAACGCCAGGCCCACGCTCGTGTGCAGCGAGCTGAACACCCAGCTGGTCGCGCTCGGCAGGTAGACGTGGCGCAACAGCTGGCGCTGCGAGGCGCCGAGCATGCGCGCGTTCGCGAGCACGACCGGGCTGACCTCCTTCACGCCCTGGTAGACGTTGAAGAAGACGATGAAGAACACCAGCGTCACGCCGAGCGCGACCTTGCTCGCAATCCCGAGGCCGAACCAGACCGCGAAGATCGGCGCGAGGATCACGCGCGGCATGCTGTTCAGCGCCTTGATGTACGGGTCGGTGATCGCCGCGGCCAGCGGGCTGAGCGCGAGCCACAGGCCGCAGCCGAGGCCGAGCGCGGTGCCGATGCCGAACGCGAGCACGGTCTCGAGCAGCGTCACCCACAGGTGCTGATAGATGTCGGCGCGGGTGACGAACCAGGCCCAGATGCGGCCGAAGATCTTCAGCGGCTCGCCGAAGAAGAACGCGGCCTGCTGGTCGTTCTCGAACACGAACGGCGGGATCAGACCGGGTGTGGTCAGCGCGTGCCAGAGCACGAAGATCAGCAGCAGCAGGCCCGCCTGCCAAAACCGCAGGTGCTTCATGGTGAGCGCAAGTACCTCATGCGGCGAGCTGCTGCCGGTAGCCCTTGAGCACCTCGTCGCGCAGCACGCTCCAGATGGCCTGGTGCAGTTCGACGAAGCGCGGCGTGGCCCGCACCTCGGCCACGTCGCGCGGCCGCGGCAGGTCGATCGCGAACTCGCCGATCGGGCGCGCGGCCGGCCCGGCCGACAGGCACACGACGCGGTCGCTCATCGCGATCGCCTCGTCGAGGTCGTGCGTGATGAACAGCACCGCTTTCTTCTTCGCGGCCCACAGCGCGAGCACTTCGTTCTCCATCAGTTGCCGGGTCTGGACGTCGAGCGCCGAGAACGGCTCGTCCATCAGGATGATGTCGGGGTCGAGCACCAGCGTCTGCGCCAGGCTGACGCGCTTGCGCATCCCGCCCGAGAGCTGGTGCGGGTAGCG
>DATMIN010000544.1:0-3927 GCA_035554275.1 Burkholderiaceae bacterium | reverse complement strand
CTGCTGTGGTTCGACTGGAGCAACCGCTTCGTCTGGATCGTGATGGTCGTGACGCTCGGCTTCGGCGCGATCGGCTGGGTCGACGACTGGCGCAAGGTGGTGCAGAAGAACCCCGAAGGCATGCCCTCGGGCGAGAAGTATTTCTGGCAGTCGGTGATCGGGCTGATCGCCGCGCTGTACCTCGCGTTCAGCGTCAGCGAGACCTCGAACCTGCGCGTGCTCGAGCTGTTCATCCGCTGGGTGCAAAGCGGCTTCGCGAACGAGCTGCCGCCGAAGGCCGACCTGATGGTGCCGTTCTTCAAGACCATCAGCTACCCGCTCGGCGTGTTCGGCTTCATCGCGCTGACGTACTTCGTGATCGTCGGCGCGAGCAACGCGGTCAACCTCACCGACGGGCTCGACGGCCTGGCGATCATGCCGGTCGTGATGGTCGCGGCCGCGCTCGGCATCTTCGCCTACATCGTCGGCAGCTCGGTCTACAGCCGCTACCTGCTGTTCCCGTACATCCCGGGCGCCGGCGAACTGCTGATCTTCTGCTCGGCGATGGGCGGCGCGGGCCTCGCGTTCCTGTGGTTCAACACGCACCCGGCGCAGGTGTTCATGGGCGACGTCGGCGCGCTCGCGCTCGGCGGCGCGCTCGGCACGATCGCGGTGATCACGCGCCAGGAGATCGTGCTCGGGATCATGGGCGGTGTGTTCGTGGTGGAAGCCCTGTCGGTGATGGCGCAGGTGCTGTGGTTCAAGTACACGAAGAAGAAGTACGGCGCGGGCCGGCGCATCCTGAAGATGGCGCCGCTGCACCACCACTTCGAGAAGTCGGGCTGGACCGAGACGCAGGTCGTCGTGCGGTTCTGGATCATCACGATGCTGCTGTGCCTGATCGGGCTGGCGAGCCTGAAGCTGCGGTGAACGCGATGGACTGGCTTCGCAACTCGACCGTGCTGGTGCTCGGCCTCGGCGCCTCGGGCCTCGCGATGGCGCGCTGGTGCGCGCGCCTCGGCGCGAACGTGCGGGTGTGGGACACGCGCGCGGTTGCCGATTCCTTGCCGGCCAACGCCGCCGCGCTTGCCGAGCACGTGCCGGGCGTGACCTGGTTCAAAGGCGCGCTGACCGACGACGCGTTCGCCGGCGTCAAGCTGGTGCTGCGCAGCCCGGGCCTGTCGCCGCTCGACGAGCGCCTGGCCGCGCCGGTGAACCGCGCCGCCGCCGCCGGCATTGCGGTGCAGGGCGAACTCGACCTGTTCGCGCGCGCGCTCGCCGACCTGAAGGCCGAGCGCGGCTACGCGCCGGCCGTGCTCGCGGTGACCGGCACCAACGGCAAGACGACGACGACCGCGATGACCGCGCAGCTCGTCGCGCGCGCCGGCCGCCGCGTCGCGGTCGCCGGCAACATCGGCCCGACGATGCTGCAGACGCTGGCCGATGCACTCGACGCCGCCGATGCGGAGTTGCCCGAGGTCTGGGTGCTCGAGCTGTCGAGCTTCCAGCTAGACGCCGTGACCGCGTTCGAGCCGAGCGCCGCGGCGCTGCTGAACTTGACCCAAGATCATCTCGACTGGCATGGCTCGATGGACGCGTACGCGGCCGCGAAGGCGCGCATCTTCGGCCGTGAAGCGGTCCTCGTGATCAACCGCGACGACCCGGCCGTCGAGGCGCTCGTGCCGGCGCCCGAGGTGGTGAAGACCAAGGGCCGCAAGCCGGTGACCGTGGCGCGCCGCGTCGTGCGCTTCGGCACCGGCGCGCCGCAGTTTCCCGGCGACTTCGGCGTCGTCGACGAGAACGGCATGGCGTGGCTGGTGCGCGCGATGGAGCCGGAAGACGCGCCGCTG
The DNA here is from genome assembly GCA_035554275.1 of Burkholderiaceae bacterium. Classification (GTDB taxonomy): domain Bacteria; phylum Pseudomonadota; class Gammaproteobacteria; order Burkholderiales; family Burkholderiaceae_C; genus LMDS01. Next base: position 2,098 of record DATMIN010000544.1, on the reverse strand, counting down.
CGCGGCCACGCCGCCGCGCCGAGCGAGCCGCTCGTGCTGCAGCGCCTGATGCCGGCCGACGCGCTGCGCGTGCGCGGCCGCCACAATGCCGCCAATGCGCTCGCCGCGCTCGCGCTCGCCGGCGCGATCGGCTGCGCGCTCGCGCCGCTGCTGCACGGCCTGCGCGAGTACACCGGCGAGCCGCACCGCGTGCAGTACCTCGCGACGCTCGACGGCGTCGACGCGTTCGACGACAGCAAGGGCACGAACGTCGGCGCGACCGTCGCGGCGCTGAACGGCCTCGGCGCCGACAAGGCGCCGGCCAAGCTCGTCGTGATCCTCGGCGGCGACGCCAAGGGGCAGGATTTTTCGCCGCTCGCCGACCCGGTGCGCCGCCATGCGCGCGCGATCGCGACGATCGGCCGCGACGCCGAGCCGATCGAGCGCGCACTCGCCGCCGCCGGCGTGCCGCTGCAGCGCCACGCGACGCTGCCCGCCGCGACGCGCTGGTGCTTCGAGCAGGCCAGATCGGGTGACGCGGTGCTGCTCAGCCCGGCCTGCGCGAGCCTCGACATGTTCCGCGACTACGCGCACCGCGCCGAGGTGTTCGCGGCCGAGGTGCGCGCGATCGCGGCCGACCGCGGAGGGGTGGCCGCATGAGCGCCGGCACGCTCGGCTGGATCGACGCGCTGCGCGCGCGGCTCGGCGCGCTCGTGCCGCGCCGCGCGGTCGATGCGGCGCCGGCGCCCGCGAAAGCCGGCCGGCGCGCGAAGGAATCGGCCGCTATTCCCGTGCGCGACTGGATCGACGTCGGCACGCAGAGCGCGCCGGCACGGCTGCTCGGCTTCGACCAGGCGCTCGTCGTTGTCGTCGTCGCGCTGCTCGCGCTCGGCATCGTGATGGTCTACAGCGCGACCGTCGCGCTGCCCGACAGCCCGAAGTTCGCGCGCTACGCGCCGACGTACTTCATGACGCGCCAGATCCTGTTCGTCGCGATCGCGCTGCTTGCCGCGCTGGTCGCGGTGCAGGTGCCGGTTGCGTTCTGGGAGAAGGCCTCGCCGTGGATCTTCGTCGTCTCGCTGCTGCTGCTGGTGGTGGTGCTGATCCCCGGCATCGGCAAGGGCGTGAACGGCGCGAAGCGCTGGATCCCGCTCGGGGTGCTGAACTTCCAGCCGTCCGAACTCGCGAAGGTGGCGATCGCGATGTACGCGGCGAGCTACATGATGAGGAAGATGGACATCAAGCAGAAGTTCGTCCGCGCGGTCGCGCCGATGGCGGTCGCGCTCGGTGTCATCGGCTTGCTGCTGCTGGCCGAGCCCGACATGGGCGCGTTCATGGTGATCGCGGTGATCGCGATGGGCATCCTGTTCCTCGGCGGCGTCAACGGGCGGATGTTCTTCCTCAGCATCGGCGTGCTCGTCGGCGCGTTCGTGCTGATGATCATCGCGAGCCCGTGGCGCGCCGAGCGCATCCTCGCGTTCCTGAACCCGTGGGACCCGAAGTACGCGATGGGCAAGGGCTACCAGCTGACCCATTCGCTGATCGCGCTTGGCCGCGGCGAGTGGTTCGGCCAGGGCCTGGGCGGCAGCGTCGAGAAGCTGCACTACCTGCCCGAGGCCCACACCGACTTCATGCTGGCGGTGATCGGCGAGGAGTTGGGCTTCGTCGGCGTGGCTTTTGTCATCTTCGCGTTCTTCTGGATCGCGCGGCGGCTGTTCCACATCGGCCGCCAGGCGATCGCGCTCGACCGGGTTTTTGCCGGCCTGTATGCCCAAGGCATCGGCATCTGGATGGGCGGCCAGGCGTTCATCAACATGGGCGTGAACCTGGGCGTGCTGCCGACCAAGGGCCTGACCTTGCCGCTGATCAGCTCGGGCGGATCGAGCGTGATGATGACCTGCGCGGCGATCGGTCTGCTGATCCGTATCAGCTACGAAGTCAGCCGCGCCGAGAACGCGCTGCTGCAGGCGATCGCCGAGCGCCAGCTCGTGGACGTACGTCAATGAGCACCAACGTCAGCAGCGCGAATCGCCCGGTGCTGATCATGGCCGGCGGAACTGGCGGACACATCTTTCCGGGCCTGGCGATCGCCGCGGAACTCGCCGCGCGCAAGGTGCCG
>DATMIN010000543.1:0-3148 GCA_035554275.1 Burkholderiaceae bacterium | reverse complement strand
CCGTCCTTCGTCGCCTCGGCGCCGACGGTCTTGGTCTTCAGCATGATGTTGTCGAAGCGCGGCGCGTTCATCTTCTGCCAGACCTTCACGAGGTCGCGATCCGCGCCCTGCATCAGGCCGTCGAGCATCTCGACCACGTCGAGCCGGGCGCCGAGCGTCGAGTACACCGTGCCCATCTCCAGGCCGATGATGCCGCCGCCGATGATCAGCATGCGCTTCGGGTTCTGGCGCAGTTCGAGCGCGCCGGTCGAGGTGACGACGCGCGGATCGTCCTTCGGCAGGAACGGCAGCTTCACCGCCTCGGAGCCGGCGGCGATGATCGCCTGTTTGAACTTGACCGTCTGCGTGCCGCCTTTGGCGAGCGCCACGGCGAGGTGGAACGGGTCGAGAAACTCGGCCGTGCCCTGCACCACCGTGACCTTGCGCATCTTCGCCATCGCGGCCAGGCCGCCGGTCAGCTTGCCGACGACCTTTTCCTTGTGCGTCTTCAGCTTCGCGAGGTCGACCGCGGGCGGCGCGAACGTGATGCCGTAGCTGTCGAAGTGTTTGACCTCGTCCATCACCGACGCGACGTGCAGCAAGGCCTTCGACGGGATGCAGCCGACGTTCAGGCACACGCCGCCGAGCGTCGCGAAGCGCTCGACCAGCACGACCTTCATGCCGAGATCGGCGGCGCGGAACGCGGCCGAGTAGCCGCCGGGGCCGGCGCCGATCACGACCAGATCGCACTCGACGTCGGCGCCGCCGGCGTAGGTGGAGGCCACCGGCGCGGGCGCGGCCGGCGCACTCGGTGCGGCGGCGGGCGCCGGCGCCGGTGCAGCCGGCGCCACGGGCGCAGTCGCAGCGCCGTCCGCCTCGAGCGCGACGATCACCGAGCCTTCGTTGACGGTGTCGCCGACCTTGACCTTCACGTCCTTGACGACGCCGGCGTGCGACGACGGGATCTCCATCGATGCCTTGTCGCTCTCGACCGTGATCAGCGATTGCTCGGCCTTGACGGTGTCGCCCGGCTTCACGAGCAGCTCGATCACGGCCACGTCCTTGAAGTCGCCGATGTCGGGGACCTTGATGTCGATGAGGGCCATGTCAGGACTCCTGCCGGGCCGCCCCAAAGGAGGCCTGCGCCCCCTCGGGGGGCAGTGAACGAAGTGAGCTTGGGGGCATCATTTCAGCCTTTCGATGTCTTGAGTTTGATCGTGTGGACGTGGAATGGCCCGCTCGAGTTCTTGTCGAACTCGCAGCCGGCGCGCACGCCGAGTTCGGCGACCTCTTTCGCGCTCTTGGCGCGCTCGTAGCCGGCGTACATCGCGCCGAGCGCGAACGCGCGGCCGGTGCCGATGCCCCAGAAGCGGTCGAACTCGAACACCTCGCGGTACGAGTACACGCCGAAGATGCCGGCCGGGTTCGCGATCAGCGCGGTGAACTGCGAGCTCTCGTACGGGTCGGCGTCTTCCTCCTTGGTGTTCAGGAAGAAGTGCTCCTTCAGCTTCGGGTGCAGGCGCAGGAAGGTGTCGAACACCTCGTCGCGCGAATGCAGCTTCAGCTCGTCGGGTGGCAGCGAGGCGAGCGCGCGCCGCAGCACCGGGAAGTGCGCGGTCGTGCCGGCCATGCCGATCCACGAGTCGCCGACCTGGAACAGCTTCAGGTTCGCCTCGTAGCCGTGGCCGAGGCGCGTGTCGCCGAAGGTCACGAGCGTGTCGGCGGCGATCGCGACGCTGCCGCCCTTGCGGGCCACCACCACCGTCGTCATCGTGGCGACCTCAGAGCAACACGCGGCGGAAGTCGGCAAGCACCTGGCCGAGGTACGCGTTGAAGCGCGCCGCGGCCGCGCCGTCGATCACGCGGTGGTCGTACGACAGCGACAGCGGCAGCGTCAGGCGCGGCACGAACTGCTTGCCGTCCCAGACCGGCTTCATCGCGCTCTTCGACAGGCCCAGGATCGCGACCTCGGGCGCGTTGATGATCGGCGTGAAGTGCGTGCCGCCGATGCCGCCCAGCGATGAAATCGAGAAGCAGCCGCCGGTCATGTCGGCCGGCCCGAGCTTGCCGTCGCGCGCCTTCTTCGCGAGCTCGCCCATCTCGGTGCTGATCTGCAGGATGCCCTTCTTGTCGGCGTCGCGCAGCACCGGCACGACCAGGCCGTTCGGTGTGTCGGCGGCGAAGCCGATGTGGAAGTACTGCTTGTAGACGAGCTGGTCGCCATCGAGGCTGGTGTTGAACTCGGGGAACTTCTTCAGGCACGCCACCACCGCCTTGATCACGAACGCGAGCATCGTGACCTTGACGCCCGCCTTCTCGTTCTCCTTGTTCGTGGAGACGCGGAACGCCTCGAGCTCGGTGATGTCGGCGTCGTCGTTGTTCGTGACGTGCGGGATCAGCACCCAGTTGCGATGCAGGTTTGCGCCGCTGAGCTTCTTGATGCGCGACAGGTCCTTGCGCTCGACCGCGCCGAACTTCGCGAAGTCGACCTTCGGCCACGCGAGCAGGCCGGGGATGCCGCCGCCGGACGCGACCGCGGCCGCCGGCGCCGCCGACTTCTGCGCCTGCGTCTGCGCGGTGCCGGCCATCACGCGCTTGACGAAGCCGTGCACGTCGTCCTGCGTGATGCGGCCCTTCGGCCCGCTGCCGGCGACTTCGCCGAGCGGCACGCCGAGTTCGCGCGCGAGCTTGCGGATCGACGGCGATGCGTGCGGCAGGTCGGCCTTCGGCGCGCTCGGCTCGTGAGCCGGCAGCGCGGCAGTGGGCACGGGCTTGTCGCCGGCGGGCGCGGGTGCGGGCGTTGCCTCGGCTGCTGCCTCGGCCGGCGCCGGTGTCGGTGCCGCAGCGGCCGCGCCGCCGGTGGCCTGCACCACCGCGACCAGGCTGCCCTTCGACACCTTGTCACCGACCTTGACCTTGACCTCCTTGACGACGCCGGCGTGCGACGACGGGATCTCCATCGAGGCCTTGTCGCTCTCGACCGTGATCAGGCTCTGCTCGAGCTTGATCGTGTCGCCGGCGGCGACCATCACCTCGATCACGGTGACCTCGTCGAAGTCGCCGATGTCGGGCACGACCACGTCGACCGGCCCGGCACTGGCGGCCGGCGCCGCGGCGCTCGCGGTGGGTGCCGGTGCGGGCGCGGCTGCAGGCGGCGCGGCCGGCGCGG
>DATMIN010000542.1:0-17718 GCA_035554275.1 Burkholderiaceae bacterium | reverse complement strand
TTGCTGCCGAGCTCCCAGTAGCCGCGCAGCAGGTTGCGGGCGTTGAACGGCTGGCGGAAGGTGTCGTGCAGCGTTTCCGGCAGCAGCCGCCAGATCGCGACGAACAAGACGATGCCAACGCCGGTGAGGAACCAGAAGATCGAGTGCCAGCCGGCATGGATGAAGAGAAAGCCGCCGACCATGGGCGCGATCGCCGGCGCGACGCCGAAGTAGATCGTCACCTGCGACATCACACGCTGCGCGTCGGCGGGCGGGAACATGTCGCGGATCACGGCGCGCGAGATCACGACGCCCGCGCCGGCGGACATGCCCTGCAGCGCGCGGAAGAACACCAACGCGCCGATATGCTGCGACAGCGCGCAGCCGGCCGACGCGATCGTGAACAGCACGAGGCCGGTCAGCACCACCGGGCGCCGGCCGAAGCTGTCGGACAGCGCGCCATGAAAGAGATTCATGATCGCGAACGCGAACAGGTAGGCCGACAGCGTCTGCTGCATCTCGACCGGCGTGGCGCCGATCGCGTTCGCGATGCCGGTGAACGCCGGCAGGTAGGTGTCGATCGAGAACGGCCCGAGCATGCCCAGGCAGGCGAGCAGGATGGCCAGGGCCCAGCGCGGCGCGCGCCAGAGGGTGTGGGCGTCGGGGTTCATCAAAGCCGACGAGTTTATGCTGCGGCCCATGCCCGCCGAGCCGATCACGATCCACGCGCTGACGCCGCAGCGCCGCGCAGAACCGGGCCGCGACCTGCAAGCGCATCGGCGCCGGCACGATGCGCGGCTGGTTGGCGTACACCGACGGGCAGGCGATCGGCTGGTTCAACGCCGGGCCGCGCCGCTTCATCGAAGGGCTGTTCGACACGCCGGAGCCGCTCGCCGACCGGATCGGCGCGCTCGCCTGCCTCGTCGTCGCGCCGACGCATCGCGGCCAGGGCGTCGCCACCGCGCTGCTGGACGCCGCCTGCGAAGGTTTGCGGGCGGAAGGCTTCGAGTGGGCCGAGGCCTATCCACGCGCCAACGCGGCGACTGCCGCGGCATAACATCACGGGCCGCTCGCGATGTATGGCGCCGCCGGGTTCGAGGTGTTCCGGCACGACGCCGACGGCTCGATCAGCGTGCGCCGGCGTCTGCACCCGCGGCCGCCGTGAGCGCGGCCGCGTCGAAACAGTGTGAAGCGAGCCGATAGGCCGGATTCTGTGCGGCCGCCGCCTCTTGCGAAGCGCCGGCCGTGACCGCCATTCCTCTGGGCCGTGCATCGCTGCACGGCTCGATGCCACCTACCCGCACACGGTCCCCGGGCCAGGGCCCCGGGCGGCGCGAGCGCCGCCCGGCGTGTGCCTATTTGGTGTTGCTGCGCGCAGAGATTGCCCGTTTCACCCGGCCCGCCTGCGCCTCTCGCGAGGCGCCCGCACGCCGACTCGTCTCTGTTGCTCTGATCCTCACCTCGCGGTGGACAGCCGTTAGCTGCTGCGCTGCCCTGTGCAGTCCGGACCTTCCTCCAGCGCGCCCTTTCGGGCCCCGCGCCAGCGGCGGTCTGGCTTGCTTCACCGGCGCGATTATCGGCGCCGCCGCCGCCGGGTGCGGCATCGGCGCAACAAATCAGGCGAGCGAGGCGGGTCGCGCGCCTCGATTGGCCCCTTTCGTCAACCGGAGCCGCCAAGGCGCGTTCTAATACGTGCCGCGCTCCCGTGGTCTGCGTTCACCCGCAGCCCGACAGCTAGCCGACCTGATGAGGGCATGTCGCTCCGAGTGCGCTGCGCTGCTGTGAAATGCCCTTACCCTCGTTCCCAACAGGAGATTGATATGACGATGAAGAACACCGTGACCGTCGTGGCCGCTGTCGCCGCTGCCATGTTCGCCCAAGCCACGTTCGCCCAGGCCTCGGCCCCGGCGTCGCGCGCCGATGTGAAGGCCGAGACCAAGGCTGCCGCCAAGGCCAAGGAATTGACCCCCGCCGGCGAGGGCACCGCCCCCGCAGCCAAGGGCACGACCGCGTCGACCAAGACGCGCGCCGAGCGCAAGGCCGAAGCGGTCGCTGCCCGCAAGGACAAGAAGCTGACCCCGGCCGGCGAAGGCGCCAACCCGGCCGCCGCACCGTCGACCGGCCCGGCCGCGAACCGCGCCGACGTGAAGGCTGACACCAAGGCGGCCGTGAAGGCGGGCACCGTAACCAAGGCTGGCGAAGGCCCGGACGCACCGAAGAAGTAATCGGCGTCCGAACGGGCGCCTGCATTTCGGGCGCCCGTCCGCACAGCGCAGCGGCCTTCGGGCCGCTGTTTCGTTTTCTCGGCGCCCCGCCGCCGCCCCATCAGCCCTGCTGCGACCCGCGATACCGGACGCTGCGCGGCCGTTCGCTCGGCACGAGTTCGAAATGCGCACCGTGCCGCTTCAGGAACCCGCTCGCCGAGGCGCGTTTGCTGGTCAGCAACTCGTGGCGGCGCAGCGCCTCGCCGACCTCGCCGAGCGGCAGCGTCGCTCCGCCGCGCAGCCCCGGCACGGCCTGCAGAATCGCGACCACCTCGGCGGGCAACGCGACCGGCGGCGCGGTCGGCGTCATCGCGGGCGCCACAGGCCTCGCACGCGTCGGCTGCGCACGTGTGCGGGCCGGCCGCGCTTCGGCCGCGGCACGCGCCCCGTCGCGCCCCTTGCGGTGCGCGAGGTCGATGAACTCGTCGTACGCCAGCGGCGATTCGCTGCCGGTCTTGCCGGCCTGGCCAATCCCGAGCACGCGACAGCCCTTCTCGCGAAGCCGCTGCGCGAGCGGCGCGTAGTCGGAATCGCTCGAGCCGATCACGACGACATCCGGCCGCTCGCAGATCGCCAGGTCGATCGCGTCGACCGCGAGCGCGATGTCGGTCGAATTCTTGCCCGTCGGCACGTTGACCATCGGCCGGATCGCGAGGCGGCGGAACAACTCGGTGTGCTCGATCACCTTCTGCGGGCTCGAGTACGCGCGCCGGAAGTCGATCGCGCCGTACAGCTTCAGCAGGTGCTCGACGGCCTGCTCGATCACGTCACCCGACAGGTTGTCGGCATCGATCAGCAAAGCGACGCGGAGGTCGTTGTTGGTGTTGTTCATGCGGGGTCCAGTTGCCACGCCAGGCGTTCGCCGCCGCGCAGGGGTTTGAGGGCGGCCTCGCCGAACGGCACGGTCTCGGGCAGCGTCCAGGCCTGACGGCGCAGCGTGACGGTGCCCGCATTGCGCGCCAGGCCGTAGAACGCCGGGCCGTTGAGGCTCGCGAATGCCTCGAGGCGATCGAGCGCGCCGGCGGCGTCGAACGCCTCGGCATACAGCTCGAGCGCCGACAACGCGGTGTAGCAACCGGCGCAACCGACCGCGTGCTCCTTGAGCGGCGCGGCGTGCGGTGCACTGTCGGTGCCGAGGAAGAACTTCGGGCTGCCGGCGACGACCGCCTCGACGAGCGCGCGGCGGTGCGACTCGCGCTTGAGCACCGGCAGGCAGTAGTAGTGCGGCCGGATGCCGCCGAGGAAGATCGCGTTGCGGTTGTAGAGCAGGTGATGCGCGGTGACGGTCGCCGCGACGAAGCGGTCGGCCTGCGCGACGTACTGCGCCGCCTCGCGCGTCGTGATGTGCTCGAACACGATCTTCAGCTCCGGGAAGTCGCGCCGCAGCGGGATCAGCTGGGTGTCGATGAACACCCGCTCGCGATCGAACAGGTCGATCTCGGCATCGGTCACCTCCCCGTGCACCAGCAGCGGCATCCCGGCGCGCTGCATCGCCTCGAGCGTGCGGTAGGTCTTGCGGATGTCGGTGACGCCGGCATCGCTGTTCGTCGTCGCGCCGGCCGGATAGAGCTTGAGGGCGACAACGCCGGCGTCCTTCGCGCGCGCGATCTCGTCGGGGGGCAGCGTGTCGGTCAAATACAGCGTCATCAGCGGCTCGAACGCCACGCCGGCCGGCACCGCCGCACGGATGCGTTCGCGGTATGCGACCGCCTGCGCCGTCGTCGTCACCGGCGGCTTCAGGTTCGGCATGATGATCGCGCGCGCGAACTGGCGCGCGCTCGCCGGCACGACGGCCGCGAGCGCGGCGCCGTCGCGCACGTGCAAGTGCCAGTCGTCGGGGCGGGTGATCGTGATCGCGTCGGCCATCTCAACGATTCTCGCACCGCAAAAAAATAAGGGCGCCAAAGGCGCCCGCTGTCCAGTCTCGTCTCGCGAAGCCCTAATGCTGCAGGATCTTCGAGAGAAAATCCTTCGCCCGCGGCGAGCGCGCCTCGGGCGCGCCGAAGAACTCCTGGCTGGTGCAGTCCTCGACGATCTTTCCCGCGTCCATGAAGATCACGCGGTGGCTGACCTTCTTCGCGAAGCCCATCTCGTGCGTGACGACCATCATCGTCATGCCTTCGAGCGCGAGCTTGACCATCACGTCGAGCACCTCGCCGACCATCTCGGGGTCGAGCGCCGAGGTCGGCTCGTCGAACAGCATCACGATCGGGTCCATGCTCAGCGCGCGCGCGATCGCCACGCGCTGCTGCTGGCCGCCGGAAAGCTGGCCCGGAAACTTGTCCTTGTGCGCGATCAGGCCGACGCGGTCGAGCATCTTCAGGCCGCGCGCCTTCGCGTCGTCGGTGCTGCGGTTCAAGACCTTGATCTGCGCCAGCGTCAGGTTCTCGGTCACGCTCAGGTGCGGGAACAACTCGAAGTGCTGGAACACCATGCCGACGCGCGCGCGCAGCTTCGGCAGGTTCGTCTTCGGGTCGGAGATGCTGATGCCGTCGACGACGATGTCGCCCTTCTGGAACGGCTCGAGCGCGTTCACCGTCTTGATCAGTGTCGACTTGCCCGAGCCCGACGGCCCGCACACCACCACCACCTCACCCTTCTTGATGCTGGTCGTGTTGTCGGTCAGCACCTGGAAGCTGCCGTACCACTTGCTGACGTTCTTGATGTCGATCATGCGAAGCCCCGCTCAACGGATGATGGCGATCTTCTTCTGCAGCCGGCGCACGAGCATCGACAGGCTGAAGCAGATCACGAAGTAGACGACCGCCGCGAACAGGTAGGCCTCGACCGGGCGGTTGAAGTTCTTGCCGGCGACCTCGAAGCCCTTCAGCAGGTCGTAGGCGCCGATCGCATAGACGAGTGACGTGTCCTGGAACAGGATGATCGTCTGCGTCAGCAGCACCGGCAGCATGTTGCGGAAGGCCTGCGGCAGCACGATCAGCTGCATGCACTGCTTGTAGGTCATGCCGACCGCGTAACCGGCGTTGACCTGGCCCTTCGAGACCGACTGGATGCCCGCGCGCATGATCTCCGAGTAGTACGCCGCCTCGAACACCGTGAAGGTGATCATCGCCGACAGCTCGGCGCCGAGCGAGCGCCCGATCAACAGCGGGATCAGCAGGAAGAACCACAGGATCACCATCACCAGCGGGATCGAGCGCAGCGTGTTGACGTAGAACGCGGCCAGCATCACCAGCGGCTTCTTGCCCGACAGCCGCATCAGCGCGAGGATCGTGCCGATGACGATGCCGCCGACCATCGCGATCAACGTCAGCTGGACCGAGAAGATCAGGCCCTTGACGATGAAGTTGGTGACGAGGTTCCAGTTCAGGAACCCGAAGTCGAGGGCCGTCATTGGACCTCCCGCCGAGCCGTCTCAAGGGAGGTCCACGCCCCCTCGGGGGGCAGGAGCGAAGCGACGTGGGGGCGCATCATTTGCCGGCCCCGACCATGCCTGGCACCTGCACGCGGTGCTCGATCAGCATCGCCAGGCGGTTGATCGCGAACGCCGAGATGAAGTACAGGAACGACACCGCGAGGTAGACCTCGACCCCGCGCGAGGTTTCCTCCGCGGCCTGCTGCGCGAAGAAGGTCAGTTCGGCGATGCTCACCGCGAATGCGACCGACGAGTTCTTGATGATGTTCATCGACTCGCTGGTCAGCGGCGGGATGACGATGCGGAACGCCATTGGCATGATCACGTAGCGGTAGGTCTGCGGCAGCGTCAGGCCCATCGCCAGGCCGGCGTAGCGCTGGCCCTTCGGCAGCGTCAGGATGCCGGCCTTGACCTGCTCGGCGATCCGTGCCGACGTGAAGAACCCCAGGCCGAAGACGACGAGCAGGAAGCTCGGCACCGAGCGCAGCGACAGGAAGATCGCCGGCAGCACGTGGTACCAGACGAACAGCTGCACCAGCAGCGGCACGTTGCGGAACAGCTCGGTCCAGGCCTCGCCGAACATCGCCGCGGCCTTGTTCGGCACGGTGCGCAGGATGCCGATCAGCGAGCCGACCACGAGCGCGATCACGAGCGCGAGCAGCGCCACCGAGAGCGTCCAGCCCCACGCCGACATCAGCCAGCGCAGGTAGGTCTGCCCACCCCCGGTGTCCTGAAGGAACACCTGCCAGTTCCAGTTGCCCAAGTCTCGCTCCCTCACCGATCGTTCTGATGGCCCGCAGGCAAAGAAAAGCGCGGCGCAGAGGGCTCCACGCCGCGCCCGATCACACTGTAAGCAAACTCCGCGCCGGCCAGCGCTAGGGCTTACCTCAGGACCACATCGATCACTTCTTGTAGGTTTCGGCCGGCTTGTCGTTCGGGTTCGCGATCGCTTCCTTCAGCGACGCCGACATCGCCATGCCGACCGTCGCGTTGCGCGGCGGGATCGGCGAGCTGAACCACTTGGTGTACGTCTTCTCGAGCTCGCCGCTCTTCATCATGGCGATCACCGCGTCGTCGACCAGCTTCTTGTAGGCCGCGTCGTCCTTCGGGATCATGATCGCGATCGGCTCTTCCGAGAGCGACTCGCCGACTATTCTGAAGTCGGCCGGCGTCTTCGAGTTGACGATCAACCCGGCGAGGATGTTGTCGTCCATCACGAACGCATCGGCGCGGCCCGATTCGAGCAGCAGGAACGAGTCGGCGTGGTCCTTGCCGAACAGTTCCTTGAAGTCGATCTTGCCGGCCTTCTTGCGCAGCAGCTGAACCGAGGTCGTGCCGGTCGTGGTGGCCACGGTCTTGCCGTTGAGCTGCTCGACCGAGGTGATGCCCGAGCTGGCCTTCACCGCCGTGCGCACGTTGGTCACGAACGTGGTCGGCGCGAACGCCACCTGCTGCTGGCGCGCGCTGTTGTTGGTGGTCGAGCCGCATTCCATGTCGACGGTGCCGTTCTGCACCAGCGGCACGCGGTTCGCCGAGGTGACGACGGTGTACTCGACCGGCAGCGTCGGCGCCTTCAGGTTGGCCTTGATCGCGTCGGCGATCTTCAGGCAGACGTCGACGTGGTAGCCGACGTACTTGCCGTCGCCGGTGGTGTAGGCGAGCGGCGCCGACGAATCGCGCGTGCCGATCACGATCTTGCCGGCAGACTTGATCTTCGCCAGCGTGTCGGCCGCGGTCGCGACATTCGCGGCACCGCAGGCCATCACGGCGGCCAGGGCGAGGGCGAGCTTGTTCATCGGGAGGATCCTTCGAGGGGTTGCGGAACTGGAGAGAACGAATTGTTGCGGGCCGGCGCCGGCGCGGAATCGGTAGCCACCCGCAAACCGAGGGTAATGCCCGATGAATGGCGCAGGCTTTGTGCCACGCGGGGCACTCAGGTGACGACCAGCCGCACCGGCTGCGTCAGCCGCTCGGGCACGAGCAGCGCGTTCATCTCGGCGCGGCTCATGATGCCGAGCTGCTCGGCCACGTCGGCGATCGTGCCGCCCGAGGCGAGCGCGGTCTTGGCGATCAGCGCCGCCTTCTCGTAGCCGATGATCGGGTTCAGCGCCGTCACCAGCGTCACCGATTCGGCCACCCGCTTGGCCAGCACCGCGAGGTTCGGCTCGATGCCCTCGACGCAGTGGACCTGCAGCGTGCGGCACGCGTTCGTCAGGTGCGAGACGCTCTTGTGAAGAGCAAAGCCCATGATCGGCTCGAACGCGTTGAGCTGCAGCTGGCCGGCCTCGGACGCCATCGTGATCGTCACGTCGTTGCCGATCACCTCGAACGCGACCTGGTTCATCACCTCGGGGATCACCGGGTTCACCTTGCCCGGCATGATCGACGAGCCGGCCTGGCGCGGCGGCAGCTTGATATCGCCGAAGCCGGCCTGCGGGCCGCTCGACAGCAGCCGCAGGTCGTTGCAGATCTTGCTGAGCTTGCAGGCCACGCGCTTGAGCACGCCCGACAGCTGCACGAACGAGCCGGTGTCCTGCGTCGCCTCAACGAGGTTGGCGGCCATCACCACCGGCACGCCGCTGGCCGTGGCGAGCAGCGGCACGACGCGCTCGGTGTAGCCGGCCGGCGCGTTGATGCCGGTGCCGATCGCGGTCGCGCCGAGGTTGACCTCGATGATCAGCGTGCGCGCCTCGCGCAGCCGCTGCTCGTCCTCGCCGATCATGATCGCGAACGCGAGGAACTCTTGGCCGAGCGTCATCGGCACGGCGTCCTGCAGTTGCGTGCGGCCGATCTTCAGCACGCTCTTGAACTCGTGCGCCTTGGCCTCGAAGGCGCCGCGCAGCGCCGCCATCGCGCCGATCAGCGCCTCGATGCCGAACCACGCGGCCACCCGCAGCGCGGTCGGATACACGTCGTTCGTGCTCTGCGACGCGTTGACGTGGTCGTTCGGGTGCAGCAGGTCGTAGCGGCCCTTCGCGAAGCCCATGTGCTCGAGGGCGCGGTTCGCGATCACCTCGTTCGCGTTCATGTTGGTCGAGGTGCCGGCGCCGCCCTGGATCACGTCGACGACGAACTGCTCGTGCAGCTGGCCGGCGATCAGGTCGTCGCAGGCGCGCACGATCGCGTCGGCCTGCTCGGCCTTGACCACGCCGAGCGCGGCGTTCGCCTGCGCCGCCGCCTTCTTGACGTACGCGAGCGCGCGCACCAGCTCGGGCATCGTCGCGACCGTCTGCCCGGAGATCGGGAAGTTGTCGACCGCGCGCGCGGTGTGCACGCCCCAGTAGGCGTCGGCCGGAATGTCCTTCTCGCCGAGGAAGTCGTGCTCGCGGCGGGTCGCCGCGGGGGCCGGAGTGGTCATGGCGGGGCTTTCGTGGGTCACTCGGTGCGCGCGGCCATCGTCTGCAGGATGGTCTCGAGCTGCGGGCTCATCGGCAGGTTCAGGCTCACGCCCGACGGCAGCCGGTTCAGAAACCAGCGCTCGTAGCGGCGCTCGATCTCGCGGTCCTCGGCGAGCGCGTGGAAGGTGTCGTTGACGAGCCGCGCGAGCTGCGCGTCGCCCTTGCGGAACATCACGCCGTACGGGTCGTACGACAGGAAGTCGCCGACGACGCTGTAGTCGGCCTGCGCCTTGTTCTGCGCGAGCAGGCCGTACAGCAGCACGTCGTCGGTCGCGAACGCGTCGACCTGGCCGGCCGCGAGCTGCGCGAACGACGCCGCGTGGTCGGCCGCGACGACGATCGCCATCTCGATGCGGAACTTCGCGGCCAGCTCGCGCATCGTCTTCTCGTTGGTCGTGCCGGCGGTGACGACGACGCGCTTGCCGGCGAGGTCGCGAAACGAGCGCACCGGCGAGCCCTTCTTCACCATCAGCTTGGTGCCCGAGATGAACATCGTCGGCGAGAACGCCACCTCCTTCTGGCGCTCGAGGTTGTTCGTCGTCGAGCCGCATTCGAGGTCGACCTTGCCGGAGGCGACATCGCCGATCCGCGACGCCGAGGTCACGGCCACCCACTTGATCGTGACGGTGCGACCGACCGCCTCGCCGATCGCGTCGACGAGCAGCCGGCACAGGTCGATCGAGTAGCCGATCGGCTCGCCGCGCGCCGACAGGTACGAGAACGGGATCGACGCTTCGCGGTGGCCGATCGTGATCGCGCCGGTCTCGCGCACCTTCGCGAGCGTGCCGCTCAGTTGCGCCGGCGGCGGCGCGGCCTGCGCGTGCACGGCCGGCGACATGACGACAGCGAGCAGCACGGCGAGCGCGAGCGCCGCGCTGCGGATCAGGGCGGATCGCATCGCGCGCTCAGCCGGGGATCGCGTGCGCCGCGGCCGCCGCTTCGGCGTCGATCGTGCGCACGTTGGCGGCGGCCTCGGCCTCCGGCAGGAGCTCGCCCTCCCACTTCGCGACCACCGCGGTGGCGATCGAGTTGCCGACCGCGTTGGTCGCCGAGCGGCCCATGTCGAGGAAGGTGTCGACGCCCAGGATCAGCAGCAGCCCGGCCTCGGGGATGTTGAACTGGTTCAGCGTCGCGGCGATCACGACCAGCGAGGCGCGCGGCACGCCGGCCATGCCCTTGGAGGTGAGCATCAGGATCAGCAGCATCGTGATCTGCGTGCCCAGCGGCAGCACGATGCCGTAGGCCTGGGCGATGAACAGCACGGCGAAGGTGCAGTACATCATCGAGCCGTCGAGGTTGAACGAATAGCCCATCGGCATCACGAAGCTGGAGATCTTGCGCTTCACGCCGAAGCGGTCGAGCGCGTCGAGGATCTTCGGGTACGCGGCTTCGGAACTCGCGGTCGCGAACGACAGCAGGAAGGCTTCCTTGATCAGCACCAGCAGCTTGAACACGCGCGGGCCGAGGAACAGGAAGCCGGCGCCGATCAGCACCGCCCAGAGCAGGATCAGGCCGATGTAGAAGTCGCCCATGAAGACCGCGAACTTCAGCAGGATCTCCAGGCCGTTGACAGCGACGGTGGCGGCCATCGCCGCCAGCACCGCGAGCGGCGCGAGCTTCATCACGTAGCCGGTGATCTTGAGCATCGCGTGCGAGAGCTCGTCGATCGCGGCGACCAGCGTCTTGGCCTTGTCGCCGAGCGCGGCCAGCGCCACGCCGAAGAACATCGAGAACACGACGATCTGCAGGATCTCGTTGTTCGCCATCGCCTCGGCGAACGACTTCGGCACCAGGTGGCTGACGAAATCCTTCAGCGTGAACTTAGCTGTCGCGAGGTTGGCCGAGGCGCCGATGTCGGGCAGCGGCAGCCCGAGGTTCTTGCCCGGCTCGAGCAGGTTGGCCATGATCAGCCCGAGGATCAGCGAGACCAGCGAGGCGGTGACGAACCAGCCGAGCGCCTTGCCGAACACACGGCCGACCGACGCCGCGTCGCCCATGTGCGCGATGCCGACCACCAGCGTCGAGAACACCAGCGGGCCGATCAGCATCTTGATCAGGCGCAGGAACACGTCGGACATGATCGAGACGTAGCCCGCGATCTGCGCCGCCGTCTTCTTGTCGGGGAAGCTGGCGAAGATCATCCAGCCGAGCAGGATGCCGATCACCATCGCGATCAGGATCCAGGCGGCCGGAGGCAGGCGCTTCTTCGTCATGGCGTTGGTCCTTACAGGGTGGAGCCGGCGGTCGACGGCGGGCGGGACTGTAGGGTCCTAGCAGGAAAAGCGCCAATGCCGCTTTGCCGCGAAGTCATGCGCGCGTCGCATGACATAGATCGGGTAAACCCTCGAAGCGGCGCTCTCAACGCGCCTCGGAAAGAAACTCCCAGAGCGCACGCGCACCGGCCTTGGTGTGGCGCGCCATCTCGGGGCGCTCGCGGTACAGGCGGATGTCGATCGCGATCTCGTGCATCCCCGGCGGCGCGGCCCGCACCAGGCGCTTGCTCTTCAGCTCCTTGCGCACCGAGCTCGCCGGCAGGAACGCCAGGCCGTGGCCCTCGAGCGCCATCGCCTTCAGGCCCTCGGCCATGTCGGTCTCGTAGATCGGCTCGAGCCGCAGCGGCTCGCTCGCGAGCTTGGCGATCACCTCGACGAGCCGGCCGAGGTACGCGCCCGGCGCGTAGCTCAAGTACGGCACGCTCGCCCCCGGCGGCGCCGGCAGGCGGAACAGCGGCTGGCCGTGCGCGTCGCCCTTCGCATACGCCACCAGCGTCTCGTGGCCGAGGCTGAGCATCTCGTAGCGATCCGGGTTCAGCTGCAGCGGCTGCGACGGATGGTGGTACGCGAGCAGCAGGTCGCAGCTGCCTTCGGTCAGGTGCAGCACCGCGTCGTGCACGTTCAGCGCGGTCAGCCGGCTCTTCATCGCGCCGAAGCGGCGCCGCAGGTCGGTCACCCAGTGCGGGAAGAACGTGAACGCGAGCGAGTGCGGCACCGCGAACTCGATCATGTCGTGCCCGGCCGACTTGTGGCCGCGCATCATGTTGCGCGAGGTCTGCAGTGCGCCGAGGATCTCGAGCGCCTGGCCGTGCAGCGTCTCGCCGGCCGGCGTCAGCCGCGTCGGGTACGACGAGCGATCGACGAGGTCGATGCCGGCCCACGCCTCGAGCGCCTGGATGCGGCGCGAGAACGCCGGCTGCGTCACATGGCGCAGCTGCGCCGAGCGCGAGAAGCTGCGCGTCTCCGCCAGGCTGACGAAGTCCTCGAGCCACTTGGTTTCCACGCCGCGCAGTGTAGCGACGCGCCCCGGCGCTGCCGGGTTGGTCGTGGGCGGCGGGCCTTTGCGCCGCCAGACCCTGCCCGCGTGGCATGTTCCCGTTCCCAGTAGACTGGTGCGTCTGCGGCGTTCCGATGCTCAAGCGCATCACATCCGTCTGCCGACAACCCATCAGCGTCATTGCGCCCGACGGGAATTTCTCCCACCTGGCGGTCCTTGCCGAAACCAGCGTGTTTTGCATCGGACCCCCAATGCGCTCCACCCCTCTCCCCGCGACGACAAACCCTGAACCTCGCCGTTTGAGCCGCCGCGCGGCTGCCGGCAGGCTGCTGGTCGTCGCCTCGTGGCTGCCCGGCATCGCCGCGGCGACGGACGTGCAAGCCGTATCGGTCGCCGCCGCGCAGCAGATCGTCGCCGACGCGGCCCAGCATGACCAGCACTGGCGAGGCCCGCGGTCGGGTCCGGCAGCGCAGCCCGGAAGGACCATCGCGCTGGTCGCGGAAGACCTGCGCAATGGCGGGATCGTCGGCGTCGCGCAGGGCGTCCGCGAAGCGGCACAAGTGCTCGGCTGGACGGTCAAGGTGGTCAACGCGGGGGGGACGGCGCCCGGCCGTGCCAAGGCGCTAGCCGCCGCGCTGGCCATGTCGCCCGATGGCCTGGTGCTGTGTGGATCGGACGCGTTGGAGAACCTCGCGGGCCTCGCGCCGTTCGCGCGTCGTGGCGTCCCGATCGTCGGTTGGCATGCCGGGTCGATGCCGGGTCCGATCGGTGACACGCCGGTGGCGATGAACGTCACGACCGATCCGCTGCAGGTCGCCCGTGCGACGGCGATGACGGCGGTGGCCCAGTCGCATGGCCGTGCCAACGTGGTGATCTTCACCGACTCCAGGTATCGCATCGCGGTCGCCAAGTCCGACGCGATGGCAGCCGTCGTGCGCGGCTGCGCAGGCTGCTCGGTCCTGGAAGTGCGCGACGTCGCGCTGTCGACCAGCGACGCGACCATGCCGGCGATCACCCGCGAGCTGCTGCTGCGGCACGGCAAGCGCTGGACCCACGCGCTGGCCATCAACGACATCGTGTTCGACTACGCGATTCCCGCCCTCGTCGCCGCGGGTCTGCCCAGCGACGGGCTGAACCTGCTGTCGGCCGGAGACGGCAGCGCCTCGGCGTTCCTGCGCATCCAGGCCAGGGCGTTCCAAACCGCGACGGTCGCCGAACCGCTGAACCAGCAGGGTTGGCAACTTCTGGACGAGCTGAACCGCCTGTTCGCAAGCCAGCCCGTCAGCGGCTTCGTCGCCCCGGTGCATCTGGTCACCGCCGACAACATCGGCTTCGACGGCGGCCCGCGCCTGCAGTACGACCCGGACAACGGCTATCGCGCGGTCTACCGCCGCATCTGGCAACGCTGAGGCCAGACCGCTCATGTCCACGACCCTGCGCTCTCGGCGACTCGCGACGTGGTGACCGCCTCACCATCTACGTGGCTGCCTCGTTCGCTGCGCGGGCAGTTCACGCTCGCGTTGACCGGCCTGTCGATCCTGATCCTGGCCGGCGGGGCGGCCGCGCTCTACGCCCTTCGCACGTCCAGCCACGCAACGCAGGAGCTCGCACAGGAACGGTTGATCCGCATGCAGGACGCACAGGACGTGGTTCAGCGCACCTTGTTGATCGAACGCGAGGTCGACCGGCTGTTGACGACGCGCTCATTGCCGGTGGTGCAGGCGAGCTACGCCGCCATCGTCCGGCAGACGACCGTCTTGGACCAGAGGGTCACCGGGCTGGCGGAAACCGGCGACGCCGTCGCGGTGCTCGATCTGCACCAGGCCAACCAGCTGTTCCGCAATTCCGCCAACGTCGTGGCGCAGCTGCGCGAAAGCGAGTTGCGAAGCGGTGAAGCATTCGACGAGCTGCTCGTGGATCGCACGGCGGCGCTGCAAGCCGGCCCGGGCAAGGAGGCGTCCGCGCTGGCCCTGCTGCTGCACCGCCTCGAGGGCGCGGACAGCGAGGTCGCCGTCGAGTGGCTGAGAACCCAGTTCGAGCGCCGCCGTCCGACCGTGCGAGGCTTGCCCGACGCCGGTGATCTGTTCGCAGCTCGCCTGCGCCTGATCGGCGAGCGCGAGCGAGTGGCCCGGTTTCACGACCTGCTCGAGCGCCAGGCGGACGCCATGGTGGCCGGCGCGCGCCAGAGTTCGGCTCACTTCGACGGCGACTACCGCGCCGCGCTGCAACAGCTGGTCGACACCTCGCGCCGCCATCAGCGTTGGGTGTTGCTGCTGCTGGCCAGCAGCCTGCTGTGCGCGTGGCTGGTGGCGGATGTGTTCCTGGGACGCCATGTGCTGCGCAGGCTGCAGCAGGTGAGCGATCACCTGCAACAGCACAACGCCACCGAGGTGCCGCTCGAGGTGCTGGCGCAACGGCGCGACGAGATCGGCGACATGGCCCGCGCCGTCGATCGCTTCCTGGTCGATCGCGCGCAGCTCGAGCTTCGGACCACCGAACTGAGCCTCACCAAGGAGCGCGCCGTCGAACAGGGGCGCGTGCTGGAGATGATCGCCAGCGGTGCCCCGCTGGCGCAGATTCTCGACCGGCTGACGCGCCTGATCGAATCGCAGATGGACGGCATCACCGGCTCCATCCTGCTGCTCGATGACGAGGGCCAGCACCTGCGGCACGGTGCCGGCCCGAACCTGCCGGCGGCGTATGTGCAGGCGATCGACGGCGTGCAGATCGGCCCGGCGGTGGGGTCTTGCGGGACGGCGGCCCACCGGCGCGAATCGGTCGTCGTCGCCGACATTCAAGCCGATCCGCTGTGGGCAGACTACCGGGCGCTGGCCGCGCTCCACGAGCTGCGGTCGTGCTGGTCGGCGCCGATCCTCACCCACAACGGCGCAGTGCTCGGGACGTTCGCGATGTACTCGACGTCGGTGCGCTGGCCGAGCGCCGCCGACACGCGCATGATCGACCTCGCGACCCGCATCGCCGGGATCGCCATCGAGCGCCGGCGCGCCGAAGAGCGCATCGGCCACATGGCCCACCACGACGAACTCACCGGCCTGCCGAACCGCGCCCTGCTGACCGACCGCATGACGCTGGCCCTGGCGCAAGCGCGCCGGAGCGACCATGCCGTGGCGCTGCTGTTTGTGGATCTGGACGGCTTCAAGTTCGTCAACGACAGCTTCGGACACGCGACCGGCGACGCTTTGCTGATCGCGGCCGCCGCGCGCCTGTCGGCGGCGGTGCGCGGCGGCGACACGGTGGCACGGCTGGGCGGCGACGAGTTCGTGGTGATGCTGCCCGACCTGGAACGGGCCGAAGACGCCGTCAAGGTCGTGCAGAAGATCCTGAGCGCACTGGCGCTGCCCTTGCTCGTCGACACCCGCCGCCTCACGGTGAGCGCGAGCATCGGCGTCGCCGCCTGCCGCGGTGAGGGCACCAGCGGCGAGACGCTGCTCAAGCACGCCGACGTCGCGATGTACCGCGCCAAGGAACTGGGCGGCAACGGCTACCGGTGCTACACCGATGACATGGGGCTGCAGGTCCGGGCGCGTCTCGAGCTGCAGACCGCGTTGCGGCAGGCCGTGGATGAGCAGCAATTCGAGCTGCACTACCAGCCCCAGGTGGATCTGCGGACGGGCCGGATGAACGCGATGGAAGCGCTGATCCGCTGGCGCCACCCCGAGCTCGGCATGGTCTCGCCCGCGCGCTTCATTCCGCTGGCCGAGGAAACGGGGCTGATCGTGCCGATCGGCGAGTGGGTGCTGCGCACCGCGTGCACGCAGCTCAAGCGCTGGCACGAGGCCGGCCACACTGGGCTGTGCGTGGCGGTAAACCTGTCGGCGCGCCAGCTCCAGGGGCACGACGTGGCGCAGATGGTGCGTCGCGTTCTCGGCGAATGCGGGCTGGCCGGCGAGTTTCTGGAACTCGAGCTGACCGAGAGCGCGCTGATGCACGACACCGAGGGGGTGCTGAAGACGCTGCTCGAGCTGAAGGCGACCGGCGCCGCGCTGGCGCTCGACGACTTCGGGACGGGCTATTCGAGCCTCAGCCACCTCAGGCGATTCCCGATCGACGTGATCAAGATCGACCAGTCCTTCACGTTCGACGTGACCAGCAGCGCCGAGACCGCGTCGATCACGCGTGCCATCGTCGGAATGGCGCGCTCGCTCGACATGAAGACCGTTGCCGAGGGCGTCGAGACCGAGCAGCAGATGCGCTTCATGAGCGAGCTTCAGTGCGACAGCGTGCAGGGCTACTACTACAGTCGGCCGTTGCCGGCCGACGCGATGAGCGCTCTGCTGTTGGAGGATCGACGCCTCACGGTGGGCGGCGACTTCGGAGCGGCCGTCCGCATCGAGAAGCCGACCGCGCAGGCGAGCTGATCGAAGGCGGATCCCCGGCGCTTCAGGCCAGCGCCTCCTCCGCCCGGCTCTGCCGCAACTGCCACATCTGCCAGCGACGCGCCCGCGATGCGGGCCGCGCGTCCACCACCCGCAGCCGCGGCCGCCCCATGAGCGGGCGGCCCGGACTTCAGCCGTTGCGCCGCCGCCGCGCCATGAAGCCCAGCATCGCGAGGCCGGCCACCAGCATCGCGTAGGTGCTGGGTTCGGGGATCGACCCGACCGGATCGCCCGGAATGTCCTCGATCGGCACGCCGGCGACGGTGATGCCGTCGAACGCGAAGCCGGCGTCGTACGCCGTGTCACCCCAGTTGATCACGCCGAACTCGAGGTAGTAGTTGCCGGTCGCGCCGAACGCGAACGTCGAGTCGACCCAGCCGGTGTAGCCGCAGCCGGCTCCGTAGCAGGCACCCGAATACCCCCCGAGCGGCGACCAGTGCGGCCCGCCGGCGTGCATCACCACCGGCACGCCGCCGTTGACCGTGGCCGACGCCGGCGGCAGGCCGAAGCCAGGAACCGGCGGGCCGGACGGGTTGGTCCGCCCGGTGAAGAGCAGGGCCGCCACCGAGTTGTCTGCGGCATTGCGCACGACGGCCCAGGCGTACTCGATGAACGAGCCCGTGCCGTCGCTCGAGATGTAGTTGAACTTGAAGTTCAGGGCGTCGCCGGCCAAGGCGCCGAATGACCCCGAGCGAAGGCGCGAGCCGTTGGTCTCGCCCCCGAGGCCGCCGCCGCCGAAGCCGCCGCCCGAATCGAACGGGCTGAGCAGCTTGCCGTTCTCGTTGCTGCCGCCGGTCACGACGTATCCGTACGCGGTGCTGCCGGCCACGCCGGACAGCGTGATGTCGCCGTTTGCCCCCAACGTGCCGCAGGTGCCGGCACACGTCCAGCCCGCGGGCAAGCCGCCATTGAAGCCCTGCGCGAGCACCCATGGCGCAGTCACGAACAGCGCTGCACCGATCAACCACTTGCGTGTATTCAAAGCATCTCTCCCCAAAGAAACGAAACACGCGCAGACGATAGGCGACGAGAAG
>DATMIN010000541.1:0-5837 GCA_035554275.1 Burkholderiaceae bacterium | reverse complement strand
CTGGGCGCTGGCGCGCACGCGCCAGTTCCAGGACGAGGTGCTCGCGCATTACGAGGTCTACGAGTTCCACCCGGTGGTCGCGAAGTTGCAGGTGTTCTGCAGCGAGGACCTCGGCGCGTTCTACCTCGACGTGCTGAAGGATCGGCTATACACCACGGCCGCCAAGAGCGCGGCGCGGCGCTCGGCGCAGACGGCGCTGTGGCACATCACGCACGCGATGCTGCGCTGGATGGCGCCGTTTCTCAGCTTCACGGCCGAGGAAGCGTGGCAGGTGTTCGCACCGGCGAGTTCGGCGTCGGTGAAGTCGGCGTCGATCTTCGTCGAGACGTACATCGACACGAGCGCCTGGGGCGGCGACGAGCTGCTCGCGAAGTGGGCGCGCATCCGCGCGATCCGCGACGTGGCCAACAAGGAGATCGAGGCGGTGCGCGCCGCGGGCCGGCTCGGCTCGTCGTTGCAGGCCGAGCTTGCGATCGGCGCCGACGCGGCCGACCATGCGCTGCTCGCCTCGCTCGGCCACGACCTGCGCTTCGTGACCATCACCTCGAAGGCCACGCTCGCGCCGGCCGACGCGCTCGCGGTGACGGTCACGCCCTCGGCCTCGACGAAGTGCGATCGCTGCTGGCACTACCGCGACGACGTGGGCGCCGACCCGGCACACCCGACGATCTGCGGGCGCTGCACGAGCAATTTGTTCGGCGCCGGCGAACGCCGCTCGGCAGCGTGAATGTGTAGACTGCGGGCACGGGAGCTACACACATGGCCACGAATCTCGCGCTGGATCAAGATCTCCTCGACCGGGCGTTCCGTGTCAGCGGCGAACCGACGAAAAAGGCCGCCGTGACGCGGGCCTTGCAAGAGTTCATCGCTCGGCGCGAACAGCGGCGCGTTGCCGAACTGTTCGGCAAGCTTGATTGGGACCACGCCTACGACTACGAGGCTGAGCGCGCCCGCAAGCCGTGAGCCTCTTGGTCGATACCAGCGTCTGGTCGCTCGCCTTTCGCCGCGACACCGAGGCGGCGGCGCCGGAAGTCTCGGCGCTGCGGCGCGCCCTCGAGGGAGCAGACCAGGTCTTCACGACAGGCCTCGTTCTGCAGGAACTGCTGCAAGGTTTCAGCGGGCCCAAGGTGCGAGGCCAGCTCATCGAGGTTTCGCCGCGCTCGGGTTCCTGCAGCCCGATCGCGAAGACCATATCGAGGCGGCCGAGGTTCGCAACGCCTGCCGCCGCCGCGGGGTCCAGATCGGAACCATCGACGCCGTGCTTATCCAGCTCTGCCTCAGGCACGACCACGTTTTGCTGAGTTCGGACAACGATTTCCGCTCTGCCGAGAAGCACATCAGGTTTCGATTGTGGGGCGCGCCGTGATCGCCAAGCCCGCGGGTTCCACGCTGCTGCCCTGGCTCGGCATCGCCGCGATCGTGGTGCTGCTCGACCAGATCTCGAAGGCGGTGATCCTGCGCACGATGGCGATCGGCGACAGCCAGGTTGTCACGTCGTTCTTCAACCTCGTGCACTGGCGCAACACCGGCGCGGCATTCTCGTTCCTGCACGCGTCGTCGGGCTGGCAGCGCTGGCTGTTCGTCGGCCTCGCCTGCGTGGCCGCGGTCTTCATCGTCTGGATGCTGCGCCGGCACGGCGGCCAGCGCGTGTTCGCCGCGGCGCTCGCGCTGATCCTCGGCGGCGCGATCGGCAACGTGGTCGACCGCCTGCTGCACGGCTCGGTGGTCGACTTCGTGCAGCTGCACTGGCACGGCGCCGCGTTCCCCGCGTTCAACGTCGCCGACAGCGCGATCACCGTCGGCGCGGCGCTGCTGATCGTCGACGAGCTGCGGCGCGTGCGGCGAGGACACTAAAGAATCCTCGCCCGGCCGGAAGCGCGTTGAACGGTCAAAGAAAACGTGGACCGTGAGGGAAATTGCGGACCACCGGATTAGGGATAAAGCCGCGCGGAACTCTTGACATACCTTGTTGTACACCAGATCATGCAACGTTTTGAAACGCCCCGTTGGTAGACAAACCAAGGTGTAACGGGCGCTCGAGGCGAGGCTCCTTTTGTCGAACCTGCATCGGCGCGGCGAGATGCAACACGGCCGAAGTGAAATCGATACGTTCCGTCACTCGCTGCGTGACTCCGGAGACAGAAATATGCATACATCCGCAAATCTCGGCGCGAAGGCGAGCCACCGGACGCGCGGCCGCTTGGCCTTGGCGACGACGGTCACTATGTCGCTGGCGGCACTCATGGCGTCGCCGACGGCGGCTCGTGCGGCGGCCGCCTCCGACCTTTACATGACAGTTGACGCGGCACCGCTGGACAGCGTCTCGGTCAGCCGCACCGGGCTCGTTGCATATGCGGCGTACAAGGTGCATCTGGAGAACCGGGGCGGCAACACTATCAACCAGGTTGTGTTTGTCGGAACGACAAGCGTTTCGCCTTCGCCTAACGTCAACATTGCCGGTTACGCCTACTTCGTTAACCTGCCTGCCAATGGCCCTGATCCTGGCTGCACGTCAGCTCCGACATCAGGCAGTTCGACCATAACGTCGGTCAAGTGCAATGTCGGCCAACTGCAGAGCCACGAATTCCGCGATTTCTTTCTCCTGTTTGAAACGCCGCACGCAGGTGCCAGCCTCAATTTCAAAGCCGTAGTCGATTTTTCGGAGGGCAACAGCAGCGACACCAAGCCCGCCAACTTCTTCACTCGGGAGTTAGACAAGCTGCTGGGCTTGACGACGGTAGAAACCCAGGATGTCAACAGCGCCGTGAAGACGGTCTTGCCCCCGAAGGGAGGGAAATTCTTCACTGGCCAGGATGGCGCGGTGAACTCGTCGAACGTATTTTCGACGAGCGTCCAACTGCAGACGTCGACGGTAGTCACCGATAACAATGTGCTGGAAACGGTCGACGGCGCGACGTCTACATGTTCGGCGATTGCGGGTTATTTTTGCTTTGGCTTGCACTCCAAAATCAACATCGACAACGCCGCGAACGGTCAGAAAGTCTATTTCAACGAGGCTACCCCGCCGTCGGAGGTGACGATCACCTTGCGCCAGGACGCGGCGTCCTTGCGTGCAAAGAGCCCGGTCCCGTCGATTGGCTCCGTCAAGATCTTCTACACGCCGGATCAGGCCGGGCCGACGGGCTCTGAGGTTCCCCCGTGCAGCGCGACGGTCGTACCGATTCCCGATCATCCGTGCGTCGCCGCCCGGAACTCCTACCTCAAAGGGTCGAAGGGATACTACGAGTATGTGATCCGAGCGGTCGACAACGGCCGTTTCGACATGTGACGACACCCTTGCCCCGCGCGCCGATCATCGCGGCGGCGGGGCCATCGGATGGTCTTCCACCGGCAGGCTCCGGACGCGCGCGGCGGAGACGACGTCGCCCTTCGCCGAATAGACAGCGAACGCTTCACTGACGCGCTGCAGAGCTTCGTCGGTACGACCTGCGATCGCCAAGACAGCGGCGAGTTCGCTCAGCGCATCCGCCCGGCAAACGGGATCCTCCGTTTGGGCCGCGAGCTCGAGGGCAGAGCCCGCCAGCGCTTCGGCGGCCACGAGATCACCCTGTCGCGCAAGGATCGGCGCCCGCACGGAACGCCACAGGATCTGCGCGTCCACGTCGTCTTCGGCGGCGGCGTCCTCCGCGATCTTTGAGAGTGCCAGAGCGTCCGCGTCGCGGCCCTGTTGCCGCACGATTCGGGCGAGGAACGCGGCCACCGTCGACAGGAAGTAGGTTTCGCCCACGCTCACGAGAAAGTCGCAGTCGAGCCGCACCTCGCGCTCGGCCGTGGCCAGATCACCGCCGGCGAGCAGCTCGACGCGCGCCAGCGCGATGCCGGTCGACGCTGCCCGCACGCCCTGCCCGAGATCGCGCAGCACCGAGCGACCGCGCCGCACCAGCCTGCGAGCCTCGTCGAACTCGCCGTTCATCGCGCGCAATTGGGCCAGCGTGCAAAGGATGCTGCTCTCGACCTGCCGGTCGCTCAATCCGTCGGCGATGAGCCTGTCGCACTGCGTGATCGCTTCGCACACCGGCGTCGGACCGAGCAACGCACTCGTCGCCAGCCCCATTCGCGTGCGCGAAACCAGGCGGTCGTTGCCCGCCAGCCGGGCGTGCGTCAGCACCTGCTCTGATGCCTTGACAACCTCGCCGTAGCGCCCCGCCACGCCGTGGACAATGGCAATCAACCGCCACGCCGTCGCCAGCTCGTTATGAGCGTCGAGGGCCTCGAGCGCAGGTAGCGATTCGTGGGCGAAGCGCAGCGCCTCCGAGCTCCATTCACCCGCCTCGGCGCTGTATAGGCGCACCAGCATGCGAACGAGGCGCGCCCCGCTCTGCAGACGGGCGTCGCCAAGATGATCCGCGGCCTCTGCCGCCTCGGCGAGGACCTCCCGCGCGGCCTTGAAATCGCCGCGCTCCATCAACGCTTCGGCGAGCAGGGGGAGGAGTTCAAGGCGGTGCGGGTGCTGCGTCGGCAGCAGTGCGGTTGCGCGCTGGACCAGGTTGGCGGCGGCCGCCATGTCGCTTCGCGCAAACGCCCGCCGCCCGGCCCGCCCGAGGCGGC
This sequence comes from Burkholderiaceae bacterium, assembly GCA_035554275.1. Lineage (GTDB taxonomy): Bacteria > Pseudomonadota > Gammaproteobacteria > Burkholderiales > Burkholderiaceae_C > LMDS01. The sequence goes on along the minus strand of DATMIN010000541.1, from coordinate 1,268 downwards.
GCGCGGCATCGACACCGATGGCCAGCACCGCGTCGTCCTGTGTGCCGAGTTCCGACAGGTAGCGGTGCGCCTGTTCGAGGTGGTAGCCGAGGATCTCCTCGAACTCGAGGCCACGATCGCGTTCGGCATTGATCCCGTCGGCCCAGCGCACGAAATCGGCGTGCAGCGTCGCGCGGGCGCGCTTGAGCAGGCCGTTGTAGACCGTCTCCCGCACGAGGTGGTGACCGAAGCGGAAGCGCACTTCGGGTTGGCCGGGCGAAGGCGCCGGCCGGATGAACTGCTTGTGCGTCAACGCAGCGAGGTATCGGTCGAGCGAGGCCCGCACCGCGTTCGGCGCGAGTGCCTCGACCGCGGGCTGCGCGAACTCGAGTCCGATCACCGACGCCGGGTCGACGGCGGCGCGCTCCTCGCGGTTCAGGCGGTCGATCCGGGCCTCGAGCAGGGCCTGGATCGTCGGCGGCACCGTGATCTCGCCGTAGCGCTCGGCGCGAACCCAACGCCCGCCCTCCAGGCGCAGCGCACCGGTATCGATCAGCATCGAGAGCATCTGCTCGACGAACAGCGGGTTGCCTTCGGCGGCGTCGACGATCCGATCGATCACCTCCTGCGTCAGCCCGGCCGCACCGAGAAGATTGGCCACCACGTGCGCGGCCGCGTCGTCGCTCAGCGGCCGAAGAACGAGACGAATCGACCCGGCGCGCTCGCCCCATTCCGGGCGCTCTTCGAGCAAATCGTGCCGCGCCGTGGCCAGCATCAAGATCGGTGCGCCGCTGGAAGCGCCGAGGATGTGCTCGATCAGGTCGAGGAACGCCGGCTCGGCCCAATGAATGTCGTCCAGCAGCGCGACCACCGGGCGCTGCGCGGCCAGCCCCTCGAGGAACTTGCGCGCGGCCCAGTACAGCTCGATCAGCGGGAAGGTCGCGGTGCTGAGCCCGACCGCCGACGCCAGCCGGTCGGCGACGTCGGCCTGCCCGACCGCTGCCAGCACCTTGGCGCGCGCCACCTCGGGCGGATCGTCGGCGTGGATGCCGGCGGCCTGTGTCAGCATCCCCACGAGCGGCCAGAAGGTGATGCCGTCACCGTACGGCAGGCAGCGGCCGCGCAGGACCCAGGCGCCGGGCGCGGCCTGCTCGAGCACCTCGTGCACGAGCCGCGACTTGCCGACCCCGGCGTCGCCGATCACGGTGGCCAGCCGCGCCGCGCCGAGCGCGCGCGACTCGTTGTAGATCGCCTGCAGCGCCGCCAGCTCGGCGTCGCGGCCGACGATC
>DATMIN010000540.1:0-2158 GCA_035554275.1 Burkholderiaceae bacterium | reverse complement strand
GGGCAATCATCTCACGCGGCGTGCAGAAGCGGCCCCTGCGTCGTTCAGCTTCGGGCGTTGTGCCGCCGACCATACGAAACGGCTCCGCCCGGGTCTGTTCGTTGCCGAACATAAGGATAGGCGGCCAGATCGTCGCGGCAGTGCGATGCGATCGTTGTCGCCGAAGTCAGAAGGGCACGTCGCCCTCGATCGTGGTCCGATTCAGGCGCCGACGTTGCTCGACCGGGCAGCCGGCGGCCAGGTGCATCAGCGAGCGGTTGTCCCAGAACACCATGTCGTGCGGCTGCCAGCGGTGGCGGTAGACGTGCGCGGGCCGCACGCTGTGTGCGAACAGTTGGGCGAGCAGGTCGCGGCTCTCGTCGGCGGGCAGGCCGACGATGCGCGTCGTGAAGTGCTCGCTGACGAACAGCGCGGGGCGGCCGGTCTCGGGGTGGGTGCGCACGACCGGGTGCTGCACCGGTTCGACCTGCGCGATCTGCGCCTCGCTGAGCTGCGGTCGCCACGGGCTGCGCTGGCGCAACTCTTCGTACTTGGCGAGGTACGAGTGCTCGGCGCGCCGGCCCGCGACGGCCTGGCGCAGCGGCGCCGGCAGCGTCTCCCAGGCCAACTGCATGTTGGCGAACAGCGTGTCGCCGCCGTCGGCAGGCAGCTCCTGTGCATGCAGCATCGAGCCCAGGCTCGGGCGCTCCTTGTACGAGAGGTCGGAGTGCCAGTAGTGGCCGGCGTCGCCCAGGCCGATCGGCTGGCCGTTCTCGACGATGTTCGAGACCACCAGGATCTCCGGGTGGTTCTTCAGCAGGAACTGGTGCAGCACGTGAATCTGCAGCGGCCCGAAGCGCCGGCTGAACGCGATCTGCTGCGCCGGCGTGATGCGCTGGTCGCGGAACACCAGCACGTGGTGGTCGAGGTGCGCGCGGTGGATGCGCGCGAAGTCGGCGTCGCTGAGCGGCGCGCTCAGGTCGAGGCCGATCGCTTCGGCACCGAGCGGCGCGTCGAACGGGCGGATCTCGATGGCCGCGGCGGGCGCCGGCGTCTCGGAGCCGGCAGACAGGGGGAGGCTCATGATGCGCAGTCTCAGATCGCCGCGAGCGCCTGCGCGAGATCGTCGCGCAGGTCGTCGACATCCTCGACGCCGACCGACAGCCGCACCAGCGCGTCGCCGATGCCGAGCGTCGCGCGTGTCTCGGCCGGGATCGTCGCGTGGGTCATGATCGCCGGGTGCTCGATCAGGCTTTCGACGCCGCCCAGGCTTTCGGCAAGCGCGAAGATCTTCACCGCTTCGAGGAAGCGCCGCGCACCGGCGAGATCGCTCTTCAGGTCGATCGAGATCATGCCGCCGTAGCCACCGCCCACCGCATGCATCTGCGCCTTCGCGAGCGCGTGCTGCGGGTGCGAGGGCAGGCCGGGGTAGTGCACGCGCGCAACCGTCGGCTGCTGCTCGAGCCATTGCGCCAGCGCCAGCGCATTGCGGTTGTGGCGCTCGATGCGCAGCGCCAGCGTCTTCAGGCCGCGCAGCGCGAGAAAGCTGTCGAACGGCCCGGCGATCGCGCCGACCGCGTTCTGCAGGAAGCCCAGGCGTTCGCGGATCGCGTCGAGCTTCGGGTCGGCGCCGACCACGGCGACGCCGCCGATCACGTCGGAGTGCCCGTTCAGGTACTTGGTGGCCGAGTGCACGACGATGTCGATGCCGAGCTCGAGCGGGCGCTGGTTGAACGGACTCGCGAAGGTGTTGTCGACCGCGGTCAGGATGCCGCGTGAACGCGCGATCTCGGCGATCGCGCGCAGGTCGGCGAGCTTGAGCAGCGGGTTGGTCGGCGTCTCGACCCAGATCAACTTGGTCTGCGGCGTCAGCGCCGCGATCAGGTTCTCAGGTCTCGTGAAGTCGACATAGCTGAAGCTCAAGCCCGCGCTGTGGCGCCGAACCTTGTCGAACAACCGGAACGTGCCGCCGTAGACATCGTCGCCGCTGACGACGTGCGAGCCGGCCGGGATCAGCTCGAGCACGGTCGAGATCGCCGCCAGGCCCGACGCGAACGCGAACGCCTGCGAGCCGCCTTCGAGGTCGGCGACGTTGCGCTCCCAGGCCCAGCGCGTCGGGTTGTGGCTGCGCCCGTAATCGAGGCCTTGGTGCACGCCGGGGCTGCTCTGCACGTAGGTC
>DATMIN010000539.1:0-3738 GCA_035554275.1 Burkholderiaceae bacterium | reverse complement strand
GCTGTCGTAGACGCAGCCGGCCGGCAGCGGCTCGCCGATCGAGCGCAGCTCGTCGCCGGTCGAGAAGAACGCGACACGCAGGCGCCGCCGCACCGGCACCTCGGCGCAGCCGAGCGAGGCGAGCAGGCCGAGGTCGGCCGGGCGCAGCAGCCGGCCGGCGGCGAGCGCGACTTCGCCGCGCGCCAGGTCTTCGCCGGCGAGGCGTCGGTTGTCGCCGCTGCGCACGACGCCCGCGCGCACGACGACCGTGCGCTCGCCATCGAGTGTCGTGAACTCCTGCGGCACGACCGTGTCGAGCCCGGCCGGCATCACCGCGCCGGTCATGATGCGCACGCACTCGCCGGCGCCGGCGTGCGCGATCTCGGCCTGGCCGGCGAAACCGCTGCCGGTGATCGTGAGAGCTGTCGGCGCGTCGGCCGCGAGATCGGCGCCGCGCAGCGCGTAGCCGTCCATCGCCGAGTTGTCGTGCGCCGGCACGTCGATCGGCGAGACGATGTCGTGCGCCAGCACGCGGCCGAGCGCCGAACGCAGCGCGAGCCGCTCGACCGACTCGACCCGCGGCACGAGCCGCGCGATGAACTCGCGCGCCTGCTCGACCGGCAGCGATGTCGGGTCGTAGCCGGCGACGCAGGAGGCGATCTCCTGCAGCGACGGCGGCGCGGCGGCGTGGTCAGCCATCGCGTTGCAGCTGGCGCAGCTCGTCGAGCGTGTTCGCGTTCGCGAACGCGTGCGCGTCGTCGAACGGCACCTCGACGCAGCGGTGCTGCGCCGTCCACTTGTCGATCTTGCGCTGGCCGCCGGCGGTGAAGCGCACCAGGCTTTCGATCAGGCCGGCCTGCATCAGGCAGAAGACCGGCTGCACCTGCAGCGCGCCGTCTTCCCGCGTGGCGGCCATCGCGATCTCGGCGTCGGCCGCTTCGAGTGCCGCCGCGAGGCGCGCGACGAGGTCAACCGGAAACAGCGGCGAATCGCACGGCACGGTCACGAGGTAGGGCGTCTCGCAATGCTCGAGGCCGGTCAGGAAGCCGGCGAGCGGGCCGGCGTAGTCGGCCAGCGAATCGGGCCAGACCGGCACGCCCATCGATTCGTACGCGCCGAGGTTGCGGTTCGCGTTGATCATCACCGCGCCGACCTGCGGCGCCAGGCGCAGCAGCGCGTGCATCGCGAGCGGCGTGCCGGCGTGGTTCTGCAGGCCCTTGTCGACGCCGCCCATGCGGCTGCCGCGCCCGCCGGCGAGCACGAGCCCGGTGATGTCGGCGGCGGCGATCGTCATGCGGCGAGTGTATTTCGCGCGGCGCTGCGGTTCAGGCTGCGGCTCACGGCTGCGCGTTCGGGAAGAACAGCTGCTCGCCGCCGATCTTGTACGACGCGACGGTCGCCTGCCCGTCGGGCGAGACGACCCAGTCGGCGAACGCCTGCGCCAGCGCGGTCTTGGTCTGCGGGTGCTTGGCCGGGTTCACGACGATCACGCCGTACTGGTTGAACAGGCGCTTGTCGCCCTCGACCAGAATCACCAGCGGCCCGCGGTTCTTGAACGACAGCCAGGTGCCGCGGTCGGCCAGCACGTAGGCGCCGTTGCTCGACGCGATGTTCAGCGCCTGCCCCATGCCGCAGCCGCAGGCCTGGTACTCGAAGCCCTGGCTCGTCGGGTCGTCGATGCCGGCCGCCTTCCAGTAGCGCAGCTCGGCGGCGTGGGTGCCGCTCTTGTCGGCGCGCGAGACGAACGCGCTTCTCGACGCGGCGAGCTTGGTCAGCGCGGCGACGATGTCCTTGCCCTTCGTGCCGGCCGGGTCGGCGGCCGGGCCGATCAGAACGAAGTCGTTGTACATGACCGGCCGGCGCGCCAGGCCCCAGCCCTCGGCGACGAACTTCTCCTCGGCGCTTTGGTCGTGCACGAACAGCACGTCGGCATCGCCGCGCCGGCCCATGTCGAGCGCCTGGCCGGTGCCGACCGCGACCACCCGCACGTCGATGCCGCGCGCGCGCTTGAACGCCGGCAGCAGGTGCGCGAACAGGCCCGACTGCTCGGTGCTGGTGGTCGAGGCCATCAGCAGCGTCGGCGTGTCCTGCCCGAGCGCCGGCCGCGCGGCGCCGAGGGCCAGCGCCGCCGCGGCGAACGCGGCGCCGACGAGGGCGCGGCGGGTGCGGGACGTCAGTCGAGCGTCCATGTCATCTCTCCGCCTTTCAGGAACAGTTCGGTGCGTGCGTCGACCTGCTGGCCGAAGAAGCTCGCGGTCGGCAGGTCGGAATGGATGACGCCGCGGTCGATGTGGATCACCCGCGTGGCCAGCCGCTTGGCCTGGCCGAGATTGTGCGTGCTCATCACGATCGTCGTGCCGTCGGCCTTGAAGCGCTCGAGCATCGCCTCGATCGCGTGCTTGGCGGAAGGGTCGAGGTTCGCGGTCGGCTCGTCGAGCAGCAGCACCGCCGGCCGCACGGCCCAGGCGCGGGCCAGCGCGAGGCGCTGCTGCTGGCCGCCCGAGAGCGTGCGCGCCGGCCGGTCGCGCAGCTCGATCAGGCCGGTGTGGCGCAGCGATTCCTCGGCGCGTGCGCGGCGCTCGGCGCGCGCCACGCCGGCGAGCCAGAGCCCGACGCGCAGGTTGTTCCAGACCGACAGGCGCAGCACGAACGGCCGCTGGAACACCATCGCCTGCCCCATGCCGGCCGCGGCGACGCGGCGCGCGCCCGAGTGCGGCACGAGGCCGTGCAGCGCGTGCAGCAGCGTCGTCTTGCCGCTGCCGTTGGCGCCGACCAGCGCGACGAACTCGCCTTGGCGCAACTGCACGTTCGACTCGTGCAGCGCGGTCACGGCGCCGAAGCGCACCGCCACGTGCGCCAGATCGATCAGCACCTCGCCGGTGCTCATCGCGCCGCCGCCATGCCGACGCCCTGAGCGCGCTGCGCCAGCGCGATCGCGGCGTTGATCAGCCCGACGAGCACGAGCAGCACGATCCCGAGGCCGAGCGCGAGCGGCAGGTCGCCCTTGCTCGTCTCGAGCGCGATCGTGGTCGTGATCACGCGCGTCACGCCGTCGATGTTGCCGCCGACGATCATCACCGCGCCGACCTCCGAGACGGCGCGGCCGAACGCCGTGAGGCCGATCGTCAGCACCGCCCAGCGTTCGTGCACCAGCATCAGCAGCGCCGCGGTGAACGGCCGCGCGCCCATCGAGCGCAGCGGGTCGCCGCCCTCGCGCAGCGCGTCGGCGACGAGCTGGCGCGCCAGCGCGGCGATCACCGGCAGCACGAGGATCGTCTGCGCGATCACCATCGCGCCCGGCGTGAACAGGATGCCCCACGCGCCGAGCGGCCCGCTGCGCGACAGCAGCAGGTACACCACGAGCCCGACCACCACCGACGGCAGCGCGAGCAGCGTGTTCAGCAGCGCGAGCAGCGCGCGCCGGCCGGGGAAGCGCGCGACCGCGAGCCAGGCGCCGGCGGCCAGGCCGAAGCCGGCTGCGATCGCGCACGCCGCGAGGCTCACGCCGAGCGAGAGCCGCACCGTGCGCCACAGCACCGGGTCGGCCCCGGCCACCAGCGCGGCGGCGCTGCGCAGGCTGTCGGCGAAGGCGCTCAAGGCAGATCTCTCATGGCGCTTGATTTTCCACGCCCGGCGGCCCGCATACACTGCGGCCGTGCACCCCCGAAACATGAACGTTGTCGGCTTCGCCGGCTTTTCGGGCTCGGGCAAGACGACGCTCGTCGAGCAGCTCGTCGCGCGGCTCAAGCGGGCCGGCCG
>DATMIN010000538.1:0-2378 GCA_035554275.1 Burkholderiaceae bacterium | reverse complement strand
CCGCCCTGCGCCTTGATCCACGCGAACACCAGCCCGGCGATGTAGATCGCGTAGGTCGGCGGCGTGTTCAGCATCGAGTCGCTCGCGGCCTGCTCGGCGTAGTTGAACGCCGACGGCGTGATCGGCAACGCGCCGCCGAGCAGATCGTCGCGCACGATCACGATCGTCAGGCCGGCCGGGCCGATGTTCTTCTGCGCGCCGCCGTAGATCAGCCCGAACTTCGACACATCGAGCGGCTTCGACAGGATGTTCGACGACACGTCGGCGATCAGCGGCACGCTGCCGACATCGGGGATCTCGTGGTACTCGATGCCGCCGATCGTTTCGTTCGCGCAGATGTGCACGTAGGCGGCGTTCGGGTCGAGCTTCCAGGTGGCGCGCTTCGGGATGCGGTCGAAGCCGCTCGCCTCGGAGCTCGCGGCGACGTTGATCTTCGCGTACTTGCCGGCCTCCTTGATCGACTTCTTCGACCACTCGCCGGTGTTGACGTAATCGGCGCTGGCGCGGCCGCGCAGCATGTTCATCGGCACGATCGCGTTCTCGCCGATCGCGCCGCCCTGCATGAACAGCACCTTGTAGTTCGCCGGCACCGCGAGCAGCTCGCGCAGCAGCGCCTCGCACTCGGCGTGGATCGCGATGAACTCCTTGCCGCGGTGGCTCATTTCCATCACCGACATGCCCGAGCCGTGCCAGTCGAGCATCTCGGCCGCGGCCTGGCGCAGCACCGGTTCGGGCAGGGCGGCGGGGCCGGCGCTGAAGTTGAACACTCGGGTCATGGCGGGGGATTCGGAAGAGGGCGGGGCGCACAGCTTAGCCGAAGCCGCCGCGCCGATACCACCTGTTAGATTGCCCGCATGGCCGACCTCACCTTCCTCTGGCACGACTACGAGACCTTCGGCCGCGAGCCCAAGCGCGACCGGCCGGCGCAGTTCGCCGGCGTGCGCACCGATGCCGCGCTGAACGAGATCGACACACCGCTGATGCGGTATTGCCAGCCCGCGGGCGACTACCTGCCCGACCCCGAGGCCTGCCTGCTGACCGGCATCACGCCGCAGCGCTGCGCTGCGCTCGGCGTGCCCGAGCACGCGTTCGCCGCCGCGATCGAGGCGCAGCTCGCGCGGCCGGGCACGGTCGGGGTGGGCTACAACTCGATCCGCTTCGACGACGAGGTCACGCGCTTCCTGTTCTGGCGCACGCTGACCGACCCGTACGCACGCGAGTGGCAGAACGAGTGCGGCCGCTGGGACCTGCTCGACGTCGTGCGCTGCACCTGGGCGCTGCGCCCCGACGGCATCGAGTGGCCGACGCACGACGACGGCAAGCCCTCGTTCAGGCTCGAGCACCTGACCGCCGCGAACGGCCTGGCGCACGCCGAGGCGCACGACGCGCTCTCCGACGTGCGCGCGACGATCGCGCTGGCGCGGCTGGTGCGCGAGCGCCAGCCGAAGCTGTGGGAGTTCTGCCTGCGCCTGCGCAGCAAGCACGAGGTGGTGCGCGAGATCGAGAAGGCGCAGTCGCAGGGCCTGCCGTTCCTGCACGTCTCGGGCATGTACGGCACCGAGCGCGGCTGCATCGCGCCGGTCTGGCCGCTCGCGCCGCACCCGACCCACAAGAACGAGTTGATCGTGTGGGATCTCGCCACCGACCCGACCGAGCTGTTCACGCTCGGCGTCGAGGCGATCCGCGCCCGCGTGTTCACGCGTGCCGACGAGCTGCCGGCCGGCACGACGCGGCTGCCGATCAAGACGATCCACCTGAACAAGTCGCCGATCGTGGTCGCGAACCTGAAGACGCTCGGCGACGAGCGCGCGCGGCAGTGGGGCCTGGACATGTCTCAAGCGCTGCGCCACGCCGATCTCGCCGCGCAGCGCGCGCCGACGCTCGCCGGCCTGTGGCCCGAGGTCTATGCGCGTCCGGAGCGCGAGGCGCCGGCCGATGTCGACGAGGATCTGTACGGCGGCTTCGTCGGCAACGACGACCGGCGCACGCTGCAGCGGCTGCGCACGCTGGACGGCGAGCGGCTCGCGCAGGCGCGCCCCGCGTTCCAGGACGCGCGCCTGGCCGAGCTGCTGTTTCGCTACCGGGCGCGCAACTTCCCGTTGAGCCTGACCGAGGCCGAGCGCGCGCAGTGGCACGAGCACTGCGCGCACCGGCTGCACGATGGCGCCGGCGGCGCGCGCACGCTGCAGGCCTTCCTCGAGCAGGTCGATGCGCTCGAGGAGGGCGCCGACGAGCGCGGCCAGGAGATCCTCGGCGCGCTCGTCGACCACGCGACCGAGATCGCGCCGGAGCGGGATTGAGCGTGCGGCAACGTGCCCTTGCCGGGGCACGCTGGGCATAATGAGCCCGGCATCTCGTGCCAGCCGGCGCCGCCTGGC
>DATMIN010000537.1:0-7925 GCA_035554275.1 Burkholderiaceae bacterium | reverse complement strand
ATGCGGCTGATGGTCGCGGCCTCGAACCAGCCGGTGCGCGCCGGCAAGGTCGCGCAGTTCGTCGCCGAGCTCGCGGCGCAGCTGGCATCGAGCCCGCCGGGCACGCTTGTTGCGCCGCCCGAGCTGGTCTGGCAGGCCGCGCAGATGGCCGACCCGGCGCCGCTGGTGCGCGCGTGGCTCGACGCGCGCGAGCTGCCGCCGCTGCCCGCGCCGAAGCGCCGGCTCTGATCAAGCCGCCGGCAGGAACCCCTCGATCGACAGGTAGCGCTCGCCGGTGTCGTAGTTGAAGCCGAGCACCGTCGCGCCGGCGGCGATCTCGGGCAGCTTCTGCGCGATCGCGGCGAGCGTGGCGCCCGACGAGATGCCCACCAGCATGCCTTCTTCGCGCGCGGCGCGGCGCGCCATCTCGCGCGCGGCCTCGGCCTCGACCTGGATCGTGCCGTCGAGCAGCTCGGTATGCAGGTTCTTCGGGATGAAGCCGGCGCCGATGCCCTGGATCGGGTGCGGGCTCGGCTTGCCGCCACTGATGACCGGCGAGGCGCTGGGTTCGACCGCGTAGACCCGCAGTTTCGGCCACATCGCCTTCAACGCCTGCGCGCAGCCGGTGATATGGCCGCCGGTGCCCACGCCGGTGATCAGCGCGTCGATGCCGCTCGGGAAATCGGCCGCGATCTCCTGCGCGGTGGTGCGCACGTGGACGTCGATGTTGGCCGGGTTCTCGAACTGCTGCGGCATCCAGCCGTCTTTCGTCGCCACGAGCAATTCCAGCGCGCGCGCGATCGAGCCGTTCATGCCCTTCTCGCGCGGCGTCAGCTCGAAGGTCGCGCCGTACGCGAGCATCAGACGGCGGCGCTCGATGCTCATGCTGTCGGGCATCACGAGGATCAGCCGGTAGCCCTTCACCGCGGCCACCATCGCCAGGCCGACACCGGTGTTGCCCGAGGTCGGCTCGATGATCGTGCCGCCGGGCCGCAGCGCGCCGGACGATTCCGCCGCCTCGACCATCGCCAGCGCGATGCGGTCCTTGATCGAGCCGCCGGGGTTCGACCGTTCGCTCTTGATGTAGACGCTGTGCGTCGTGCCGAACAGCCGGTTGATGCGGATGTGCGGCGTGTTGCCGATCGTGTGCAGGATGTCGTTGGCGAGCATGCGGCGCCCCCTCGAAGGATTGGCGGCATTATGGTCACGGGGGGCGCGGTTCGGTTTGCGACAATGCCCCGATGCACCCGCCGCTTCGCAACGACAGCTTCCTGCGCGCCTGCCTGTGCGAGCCCACCGAGCACACGCCGGTGTGGCTGATGCGCCAGGCCGGCCGCTACCTCCCTGAATACCGCGCCACGCGCGCGAAGGCCGGCAGCTTCATGGGCCTGGCGACGAACCCCGACTTCGCCACCGAGGTCACGCTGCAGCCGCTCGACCGCTACGCGCTCGACGCGGCCATTCTGTTCAGCGACATCCTGACCGTGCCCGACGCGATGGGCCTGGGCCTGAGCTTCGCCGACGGCGAGGGCCCGCGCTTCGCGCACCCGGTGCGCGACGAGGCCGCCGTCGCCAAGCTCGCGGTGCCCGACCTGGCCAAGCTGCGCTACGTGTTCGATGCGGTCGCGTCGATCCGCAAGGCGCTCGGCGGCCGCGTGCCGCTGATCGGCTTCTCGGGCAGCCCGTGGACGCTCGCCTGCTACATGGTCGAAGGGGCCGGCTCCGACGACTACCGGCTCGTCAAGACGATGCTCTACCGCCGGCCCGACCTGCTGCACCGCATGCTCGAGGTCAACGCCGCCGCGGTGGCGCAGTACCTGAACGCGCAGATCGAGGCCGGCGCGCAGGCCGTGATGATCTTCGACAGCTGGGGCGGCGTGCTCGCCGACGGCGCGTTTCAGCGCTTCAGCCTCGCCTACACGCGGCGCGTGCTCGAGCAACTGATCCGCGAGCGTGACGGCCGGCGCGTGCCGCACATCGTCTTCACGAAGGGCGGCGGGCCGTGGCTCGAGGAGATCGCGGCGGCGAAACCCGACGTCGTCGGCGTCGACTGGACGATGAATCTCGGCGCGGCACGCGCGCGCCTGGGGAACAGCATCGCGCTGCAGGGCAACCTCGACCCGAACGTGCTGTTCGCCGAGCCGGCGCAGATCCGCGCCGAGGTCGAGCGCACGCTGCGCAGCCTGGGCTCGCCGACCGGGCACGTCTTCAACCTCGGCCACGGCATCAGCCAGCACACGCCGCCCGACAGCGTGGCGGCGCTGGTCGACGCGGTGCACGAGGTCTCGAAGCGGCTGCGCGCCGCGGCGTGAGCGCTGCGCCGCGAACGACCGCAGCGGCCGCGCCTTTGACCGGTAAGTGAGCGCTCAGGGCTTGACTTATCCCCAAAATTGGGCGAAGTGCTCGGAGCCAGGCCAGGCTGTTGCACCGCAGCACACGATGGCCGGGTAGTTGCGCTAAGTCGTTGATTTCATTGACTTGCCGCGATTGCCGACTAACCGGGCAATTCGTGACAATTTGAAGCGCAGCCAGCGTTTGCGGGGCGTCGCCGCGTGGTTACGCACAAAGTTATCCACAGTCTCGGTGGAAATCGCACAAAGGTCTTCGAAATCATCAACTTAACGCCACTTTGTAAACGAGAGATGAGCTTTGGCGGATAAGTCAACGGCCGACCTGACGGTTCGCGTGCGCATCGTGGTCGACGCGCCGCGCCACGCCGGGCTCGGCGCCGCGCTCGATTACACCCACGAGCGCGCGCTCACGCCCGGCACCTTGGTGCGCGTGCCGCTGGGCAAGCGCGAGGTGCCGGGCATCGTCTGGCCGGGCGAGCCCGACAGCGGCGCCGGCGTGGCGCTGCGTCCGGTGGCGGCGGTGCTGGCGTCGCTGCCGCCGCTCGGGCCGGCGTGGCGCGCGCTGGTCGACTTCGCGGCCGCCTACTACCAGCGCAGCCCCGGCGAGATCGCGCTGTCGGTGCTGCCGCCCGAGCTGCGCATGCTCGACGACGCCCGGCTCGCGAACCGCATCCGCAAGCTGCAGCGCGCCCAGGCCGAGGCCGTGCCGGCCGGCGCGTCGAGCGAGGCGCCGCCGCTGAGCGCCGAGCAGGGGAGCGCGCTGGCCGCGATCGCCGCGGCCGGCGCAGCGGCCGCCGACGGCGCCGCGCCCGCGCCGCTGCTACTGCACGGCGTGACCGGCAGCGGCAAGACCGAGGTCTATCTCGGCGCCGCGGCACGCGCGCTCGACGCGGGCCGACAAGCCCTCGTGCTGGTGCCCGAGATCAATCTGACGCCGCAACTCGAGGCGCGTTTCGCCGAGCGATTCAAAGGCCGCCACATCGTCTCGCTGCACAGTGCGCTGACGCCGGCGCAGCGCTTGCGCCACTGGCTCGCCGCGCACCTCGGGCTGGCCGATCTGGTGCTCGGGACGCGGCTGGCGGTGTTCGCCTCGATGCCACGGCTCGGGTTGATCGTCGTCGACGAAGAGCACGACCCGTCGTACAAGCAGCAGGAGGGCGCGCGCTACTCGGCGCGCGACCTGGCCGTGTACCGCGGCCGGCTCGAACGCGCGGTCGTGGTGCTCGGCTCGGCAACGCCGTCGCTCGAGAGCTGGCAGCGCGCCGCCGAGGGCCGCTACACGCGGCTCGCAATGCCGTCGCGCATCGGCGGCGGCGCGCTGCCGGCGATGCGGCTGGTCGACATGGCGCAGCAGCCGAAGGGGCGCGACGCCGGCGCGGGCCTGTCGGCGCCGCTGCTGGCCGCGCTGCGCGAGCGGCTCGCGCGCGGCGAGCAGAGCCTGGTGTTCCTGAACCGGCGCGGCTATGCGCCGGTGCTGCATTGCGACGCCTGCGGCTGGAAGAGCGGCTGCCCGCACTGCAGCGCGTGGCGCGTGTTCCACAAGCTCGACCGCACGCTGCGCTGCCACCACTGCGGCTTCAGCGAACGCGTGCCGCGCGCCTGCCCCGATTGCGGCAACCTCGACATCGCGCCGATCGGCCGCGGCACCGAGCGCCTCGAAGAGCAGCTCGCGCCGCTGTTGCAGCGCGCCGACGGCACGCCCGCGCGCATCGCCCGCATCGACGCCGACAGCACGCGTCGCAAGGGCGCGCTCGAAGCGCAGCTCGGCGCGGTCCACGCCGGCGAGGTCGACGTGCTGGTGGGCACGCAGATCGTCACCAAGGGCCACGACTTCCGCCGCGTCACGCTGGTCGCCGCGGTGAACCCCGACGGCGCGCTCTTCAGCAGCGACTTCCGCGCCCCCGAGCGGCTGTTCGCGCTGCTGATGCAGGCCGGCGGCCGCGCCGGGCGCGACGCCGAGCACGCCGCGCGCAGCGAGCTCTGGGTGCAGACCTGGCACCCGCAGCACGCGCTGTACGCGGCGCTGCGCACGCACGACTTCGCGGCCTTCGCGGCGGCGCAGCTGAAGGAGCGCGAGATGGCCGGGCTGCCGCCGTTCTCGCACCTCGCGACGCTGCGCGCCGACGCGCGCACACCGGAGGCAGCGCGCGCCTTCCTGCAGGCGGCCGCCGCGCTCGCCGCCGAACTGCCCGGCGCCGATCAGGTGATGGTGTACCCACCGGTGCCGCTCGGCATCGCACGCGTCGCCGACGTGGAGCGCATGCAGATGCTGGCCGAATCGGCCTCGCGCGCCGCGCTGCAGCGCTTCCTCGCGCACTGGCTGCCCGCGCTGCAGACGCTGCGGCGCGAGCGCAGCGGCAGCAGCGAGCCGATCCTGCGCTGGGCCGTCGACGTCGACCCGTCAGCGATCTGAACGGCGCCGCGGGCGCGGCGTGGGTCTCTTCACAGCGACCGGCCGCGACACGTCGGCGAGCAGCAGCGTCGCGCGCACCAGGCCCTCGACGGCTTCGGTCAAGTCCTGCGGCGGCTCGAGGCTGTCGATCTCGGCGATCAGCTCGTCGGCGTCTTCGAGATCGTCGCTCGCGAGGTGGCGGTAGACGAGCGCGAGCGGCTCGGTGGTCTGGTCGCTCGGCAGCTCCATCAGCTGCGGAAACAGTTCGAGCGCGGTCGCAAATCCGGCGACCCACGGATACACCGCGTCGATCGAGGCGTCATCGGCCGGCAAGTCATCGTCGTCGAGTTCGAACACCCACGGGTCGAACCACTGGCGGCGCTCGATCGCGGCGTCGAGCTGGAGGTACCGTCGTTGCACCAGCGCGTGCAGGCGAGTCGCATCGAAGCGCGCCGGCAGCGCGCGCGCATCGACATCGGTGACGTGCGGCCACCAGCGCGCGGCCTCGACGCGGCGTGGCTGCAGCAGCACGCCGCACAGGTAGCCGTCGAGCATGCTCGCATCGAGCGGCTCGAGCGGCGCAGGCACGGCGTCGAGCAGCGTCTGCAGCTCGTCGAGCTCGGCGTCATCGAGCGGCACGGTGGAAGAAGGCGGCGCGGGCATGCGCGCGATTGTCGCCCCTCGAACTGGGGATGGTGAGCGCCGCAGCGCGTCCCTAGAGTGGCGCCACTGCTGTCACACGGGCCTTCCTTGAAGGTACCAAGCAAGGACAGGCAGCCCGGCCAGGATTCTTCAACGGCCCGGCGCCGATCCGGTCACGATCCCAACGACGTCCTTACCCAAGGACTTGCAAGCCCACCCGCTCGCGCGGGTGGGCTTCTTTTGTTGGCGCGCGCAGCGCTCGCATAGACTGTCCAACCCCGTTTGGTCGGCCCCCGCCGCAAGGAGAAATCGCATGGGCGCATCCGAAGCCTTCAACGCCGCATTCGCGTCCACCGCCGAGGTCGGGCACTACGTCGACGGCCGCGCCGTCGCCTCGACGAGCGGCCGGCGCCAGCCGGTCTGGAACCCGTCGACCGGCGCGGTTGCGCGCCAGGTCGCACTCGCCGCGGTCGAGGAAGTGAACGCCGCGGTCGCCGCGGCGAAGGCCGCGTTCCCGGCCTGGGCCGACACGCCGCCGATCCGGCGCGCGCGCATCCTGAACAAGTTTCTCGAATTACTGATGCAGCACCGCGACACGCTCGCCGCGATGATCACCGCCGAGCACGGCAAGGTGTTCACCGATGCGCAGGGCGAGGTCACGCGCGGCATCGACATCGTCGAGTTCGCGTGCGGCGTGCCGCAGCTGCTGAAGGGCGACTTCACCGATCAGGTCAGCACCGGCATCGACAACTGGACGCTGCGCCAGCCGCTCGGCGTGGTCGCCGGCATCACGCCGTTCAACTTCCCGTGCATGGTCCCGATGTGGATGTACCCGGTCGCGATCGCGTGCGGCAACTGTTTCATCCTGAAGCCGAGCGAGCGCGACCCGTCGCCTTCCGTGTTCATGGCCGAGCTGCTGACGCAGGCCGGGTTGCCGAAGGGTGTGTTCAACGTCGTGCAGGGCGACAAGGTCGCGGTCGACGCGCTGCTGACGCACCCCGACGTGAAGGCGCTGAGCTTCGTGGGGTCCACCCCGATCGCGCAGTACATCTACGAGACCGGCGCGCACCACGGCAAGCGCGTGCAGGCACTCGGCGGCGCGAAGAACCACATGGTCGTGATGCCCGACGCCGACATCGAGCAGGCGGTCGACGGCCTGATCGGCGCCGGCTACGGCTCGGCCGGCGAGCGCTGCATGGCGATCTCGGTCGCGGTGCTGGTGGGCGACGCGGCCGACAAGATCGTGCCCAAGCTCGCGGCGCGCGCGAAGACACTGAAGATCAAGAACGGCATGGAGCTCGATGCCGAGATGGGCCCGATCGTCACCAAGCAGGCGCTCGAGCGCATCGAGGGCTACATCGGCATCGGCGTCGACGAAGGCGCAACCCTCGTCGTCGACGGCCGCGGCCACAAGGTCGCGGGGCACGAAGAGGGCTTCTTCACCGGCGGCACGTTGTTCGACCACGTGACGCCCGAGATGCGCATCTACAAGGAAGAGATCTTCGGCCCGGTGCTGTCGTGCGTGCGCGTGAAGGATCTGGCCGCCGCGGTGAAGCTGATCAACGAGCACGAGTTCGGCAACGGCGTGGCCTGCTACACCAGCGACGGCAACGTCGCGCGCGAGTTCTCGCGCCAGGTGCAGGTCGGCATGGTCGGCATCAACGTACCGATCCCGGTGCCAATGGCGTGGCACGGCTTCGGCGGCTGGAAGCGCTCGCTGTTCGGCGACATGCACGCCTACGGCGAAGAAGGCGTGCGCTTCTACACCAAGCAGAAGTCGATCATGCAGCGCTGGCCGGCGAGCATCGGCAAGGGCGCCGAGTTCGTGATGCCGACGGCCAAGTGAGCCACAGCGCCGGCCGCGCGCCCACGCTGCCCTGGTGGACGATCGGCGCGCCGATCGCCGCCTGGCTGCTCTACGCGGGCCTCGGCTTCGGCTTCGGCTTGGCGGGCGCGTATCTCGCGCTGGTGGCCGCCGGCCTGATCGGCGCGGTGCTGGCGGCGGTGCACCACGCCGAGGTCGTCGCGCACCGCGTCGGCGAGCCGTTCGGCACGCTGCTGCTCGCGGTGGCGGTCACGGTGATCGAGGTCGCGCTGATCGTCTCGCTGATGCTGGCCGGCGGGCCTGACGCGACCGCGCTCGCGCGCGACACGGTGTTCGCCGCGGTGATGATCATCCTGAACGGCATCGTCGGCCTGTGCCTGATCGTCGGCGGTGCGCGCTTTCGCGAGCAGACCTTCGGGCTGCACGGTGTCAGCGCCTCGCTCGCGACGCTGGCGGCGATCGTGGTGCTGAGCCTCGTGCTGCCGAACTACACGGTCAGCAACCCGGGGCCGTTCTACTCGGCGAGCCAGCTCGCGTTCATCGCGATCGTCTCGCTCGGCCTTTACTTCACCTTCGTGCTGGTGCAGACGGTGCGGCATCGCGACTACTTCCTCGCCGCCGCCGACCCGCACGACACCGAGGCGCACGCCGCGCCGCCGTCGAACCAGACCGCGCTGCTGAGCGCGGGGCTGTTGCTGGTGTGCCTGGTCGCGGTGGTGGTGCTCGGCAAGGCGCT
>DATMIN010000536.1:0-8980 GCA_035554275.1 Burkholderiaceae bacterium | reverse complement strand
CGCGTCGAGGCGCGCGCTCAGTGCGTCGATGTCCTTCGCCGACGGCACGCCGAGCTTGCCGAGCGCCTTCGCGGTGCGCTCCTCGAAGATGCCCTCGAGCTTGTCCCAGTGCTGGCCGGCCTTGGCCTGCACGTCGCCGGCCATGCTCGTCATCTTGCTCGTGACTTCGGTGATCTTGCCTTCGGCGGCCGACTGCGTCTTCTTCTGCAGCGAAGCACCTTCCTTCACCAGCGTCTCGAACACCTTCGTGCCTTCGGCCTGCGCGCGGGCGAACGCGCCCATGCCGGCGAGCCAGATCTGCTGGGCCGAATCCTTCACCTGGCCGGCGAGCGCCGAGTCGAACAGGCGGCCGGTGGCGGCGGCCTTCTTGTCGGCCAGTTGCTTGAGTTTCTTGACCATGGTGTGGCTCCTTGTGCGTGGGGTTGAAGCGGGCCCGGAAGGCCTCGACAGGGCGCGACTATAGGAGCGGCCGCTGGGGAGCGCAGCCTAATGGCCCAGGCAGGGCGCCGGCTCTGGGTGTGCGGGGTGCCGCTTGGGGTAAATCGGCAGCGCTGGCGCGCGGCGCGCGATCAAGAATGCGCGCTGCCTTGCGAGCCCTTGGGGAACCGTCATGCACTACTTCGTCACCGGCGCGACCGGCTTCATCGGCAAGCGGCTCGTCAAGATGCTGCTCGCGCGGCGCGGCGCGGTCGTGCATTTCCTGCTGCGGCGCGAGAGCGCCGGCAAGGTCGATGCGCTGCTCGACGACTGGGGCGTGACCAAGGCGCGCGCCAAGCCGGTGTTCGGCGATTTGACGACGAAGAAGCTCGGCGTCTCGGCCGACGACACGCGCGCGCTGAAGGACACGATCGGCGCCGTCTACCACCTCGCCGCGGTCTACGACCTGTCGGCCGACGAGGCATCGCAGGTGCAGGTGAACGTCGAAGGCACGCGCCACGTCGTCGAGTTCGCGAAGGCGATCGGCGCCGGCCACCTGCACCACGTCAGTTCGATCGCCGCGGCGGGCCTGTACGAGGGCGTGTTCCGCGAGGACATGTTCGACGAGGCCGAGGGCCTCGAGCACCCGTACTTCATGACCAAGCACGAGAGCGAGAAGATCGTGCGCCAGGAATCGAAAGTGGCGTGGACGGTGTACCGCCCGGCGCTCGTCGTCGGCGATTCGACGACCGGCGAGATGGACAAGATCGACGGCCCGTATTACTTCTTCAAGCTGATCCAGCGGATGCGCCAGATCCTGCCGCCGTGGATGCCGAGCGTCGGGCTCGAGGGTGGGCGCATCAACATCGTGCCGGTCGATTTCGTCGTCGCCGCGCTCGACCACATCAGCCACGCGAAGACCGATCTGAACAGGAAGTGCTTCCACCTCGTCGACCCGAACGGCTACCGCGTCGGCGACGTGCTCGACATCTTCAGCCGCGCCGCGCACGCGCCGAAGATGAACGTCTTCGTCAACGCGGCGCTGCTCGGCTTCATCCCGAAGAGCGTGAAGAAGGGAATGATGGCGCTCGCGCCGGTGCGCCGCGTGCGCGCCGCGGTGATGAAGGACCTCGGCCTGCCCGACGACATGCTGACCTTCATCAACTTCCCGACCCGCTACGACTGCCGCGACACGCTCGCCGCGCTGAAGGGCTCGGGCATCGAGTGCCCCGAGCTGCGCGACTACGCGTGGCGGCTGTGGGACTACTGGGAGCGCCACCTCGACCCGGCGCTGAAGATCGACCACTCGCTGCGCGGCACCGTCGCCGGCAAGGTGGTGCTGGTGACCGGCGGCTCGTCGGGCATCGGCCTGGCGGCGGCGGTGAAGTTCGCGAAGGCCGGCGCGATCACGATCATCTGCGCGCGCGACGAGGCCAAGCTCGCCGAAGCGAAGCGCGAGATCCTGGCCGAGGCCGGCAAGGACGCGACCGTCGTCACCTACTCGGCCGACATCGCGAACGAAGAAAGCTGCAAGGCCTTCGTCGCGCAGCTCAGCGCCGAGCACGGCGGCGTCGACTTCCTGATCAACAACGCCGGGCGCTCGATCCGGCGCGCGATCGAGGCCAGCTACGAGCGCTTTCACGACTACGAGCGCACGATGCAGCTGAACTACTTCGGCTCGCTGCGCATCACGATGGGCCTGCTGCCGGGGATGGTCGCGAAGCGCCGCGGCCACATCGTCAACATCAGCTCGATCAGCGTGCTGGTCAACGCGCCGCGCTTCTCGGCCTACGTGGCGAGCAAGGCCGCGCTCGACGCGTGGACGGCCTGCGCGGCGAGCGAGTTCCAGGACCAGGGCATCACGTTCACTACCGTCAACATGCCGCTGGTGCGCACGCCGATGACGGCGCCGACCAAGATCTACGACAACATGCCGCTGCTGTCGACCGACGCGGCCTCCGACCTGATCGTGCAGGCCTGCATCGACAAGCCGGTGCGCGTGGCCACCCGGCTGGGCATCTCGGTCGAGCTGCTGCACGCCGCGGCGCCGCGGATCACGCAGATCCTGATGAACACGACGTTCCGGATGTTCCCCGACAGCGCCGCGGCGAAGGGCGACAAGAGTGGCAAGAGCGGTGGCAAGGCGACGCTGTCACCGGAGGCGATGGCGATGGCCGAGATGATGCGCGGCATCCACTTCTGAGCGCCGCGGGACTCGCCGCCCGCTTGCCGCGGCGCCGCGTCAGGGCTTGGCGGCCTTGACGAGCGCGGCGGCGTCGATCGCGATGCGGCCGATCAGCGTCGCGATCGCCTGCGCCTGGGCCTGCGCCGTGTCGGCCGACGCGCTGATCTCATAGGCCTTCTCGTCGCTGCGCAGCACGCGCGGCGGCGAGCCCGCGGTGTCGACGAGCGTGAGGCGCGCCCGCGCCAGGAGCTTGCGCTCGGTGCGCAGGTAGTCGAGCGGCACCACGTCGACCTGCAGGCCGTGCGCCGACGACTGCTCGCCGCACGTCGCCTCGCACAGCGTCCAGCCCGGCAGCTGCGCGCGCAGCGCCGAGACGAACTCGCGCGTCACGCCGATCTCGACCCGCTCGGCCCAGTAGGTGTTGGGCCACTCGGCGAGCGTGGCCGCGTCGGCGCGAAAGCGTACCCGGCGCGCGACCAGGTATTCGGGGATCGCGACGCGCCGCACCGCGATCGTCGGCATCGAGGCCGAAGGCGCCGGTGCTGCCGCGGCCGCAGCGGCGATCGACGCGGGCGGCAGCGTCAGCAGCACCGGCGCGGGCGAGGGCGAGGCGCACGCGGCCAGCAGGCCGACGAGCGTGACGGCGGCGAGCCAGAGCGGCTTCATGTTCATTCGCGCTTGTTCCCGAAGATGACGGCGTTGGGCTTGTCTTCCAGCAATTCGCTCCAGTCGCGCAGGCCGCGCGCGGCCTGCGACAGGTCGCGCACCGCGGCGTCGAGGTCGCTGCGCAGCGAGTCGTTCGGCGCGGTCATCGCGGCGACGCGGTTCATCGCGACGCGCGCCGACTCGGCCGCGTCGCGCGTGCCGGCGAGCGTGCGCTGCAGGTCGGGCTGCGCGGCGAGCACGGTCTGGCGCGTCGCCTCCGACAGCTCGGTGATCGACTTCAGCGAGCTGCCGGCGTTCGCCTGCACCTGGCGGATCGCCTCGGTCGCCGCCTTCAGCGTCTCGCGCGAGGCGCCGCCGGTCTGCGCGACCTCGCCGGCCAGGCCGACCAACACCTTCTGCATTCCGTCGAGCGTGGTGCGCGCCTCGGCCAGCGTGCCGCGCAGCTCCTTCACGGTGTCGCGCACGTCCTGCACGGTGTCGCGCAGCGGCAGCTCGGCGACCTGGTCGATCAGCGCGCCGAAGCGGTCGCCGAGCGCCGGGATCTCCTTCTTGCTGCCGTCGCCGAGCAGCACCAGCGGCGTGTTCGGCAGGAAGTCGAGCTCGATCGACTTCTGCCCGGTCACGAAGCTCTGTGCCACCAGCCGCGCGCGCAGCCCGCGCTGCGCGAGCTTGGGCATGTCGGGCGTGGTGTCGGGGTTTTCGTCGGTGAAGCGTATCGACTTGGGCTGCAGCTTCACGCGCACCGCGATCCGCGCGGCCAGCGTCTTGCTGTCGACCTGCAGCACGATGTCCTCGACCTGCCCGATCGCGACGCCGCGGAACGTGACCGGCGCGCCGACGTACAGCCCGCTGACGTTGCCCTTGTAGTAGATCATCGCCTCTTCCTTCTTCGAGAAGAGGTCGTTGCCGCTGAGCCAGAGCACGCCCACCACCATCAGCGCGAGCGCCGAGATCACGAAGGCACCGATGAGCAGGGCGTTGCGTTTCATGGCGTGGCGGGCGCGGCAGGTCGCACGGTTGCGGATGGTACGGGCGCGCCGCCCGCGTCGGCGGCCGGCGGCGGCGGTGCTTCGCGCGCGAGGAACGCGCGCACGGTCGGGTGCGGCGGGTTCGCGTGCAGCGCGCGCGGGCTGCCGTGCGCGATCGGGTGCTTGCTGTCGGCGTCGAGGAAGATGCCGTCGTCGGCGATCGCGAACAGGCTCGGCAGCTCGTGGCTGACGAACACCACCGCGGCGCCGGTGCGCGCGCGAATGTCGAGCACCAGATCGTCGAGCTTCTTCGAGCTGATCGGGTCGAGGCCGGCCGACGGCTCGTCGAGGAAGATCAGCGGCGGCTCGGGGCCGATCGCGCGCGCCAGCCCGGCGCGCTTCTTCATGCCGCCCGACAGATCTGCGGGATAGAAGCCGGCGAACTGGCCGAGGTCGACCCAGTCGAGCACTTCTCTCGCGCGCGCCTCGCGAGCGGCCTCGTCGAGCCTGCCCTGCTGCTCGAGCGGCAGCAGCACGTTCTCGAGGATCGTCATCGACGACCACAGCGCTGCGCTCTGGAACAGCATGCCGAAGCCGGTGCGCAGCTTGGCCTGGCCGGCCTCGTCGGCGCCCCAGTAGTCGACGCCGTCGTACGCGACCGTGCCCTTGGCCGGCGGCAGCAGGCCGACCAGGTGCTTGAGCAGCGTGCTCTTGCCGCAGCCGCTGCCGCCCATGATCGCGAAGATCGAACCCTTCTCGACCTTGAAGCTCACGCCGGTCTGGATCAGCCGCTCGCCGAAGCGCATCTCGAGGTCGTCGACGGCGAGCAGGGTCATGACCGGCCGTCAGATGTTGAGCGCGTTGGCGCAGATCGCGAACGCCGCGTCGAGCACGATGATGCCGACGATGCTGATCACGACCGCATTGGTCGTCGCCACGCCGACGCCGGCGGCGTTGCGCTGTGCGTACAGGCCGCTGTAGCAGCCGACCATGCCGATCAGCGCGCCGAACACGAGCGACTTCGACATGCCCAGCCCGAGGTGCGACCAGGCGAGCGCGTCGAGCGTGCGGTCGAGGTAGGCGGTGGGCGAGATGTCGAGCATGCCGCCGGCGACGATCATGCCGCCGGCCAGGCCGGTGACGCAGCCGTAGACGTACAGCAGCGGCATCATCAGCAGCAGCGCGAGCACGCGCGGCAGCACCAGGAAGTTGATCGCGTCGATGCCGAGCACCTCGAGCGCGTCGACCTCCTCGTTGGCCTGCATCGTCGCGAGCTCGGCGGCGAATGCGGCGCCGGTGCGCCCGGCCATCACGACCGCGGTGATGATCGCGGCCATCTCGCGCGCCACCGCGATGCCCACCAGATCGGCGACGAAGATGCCGGCGCCGAACTTCACGAGCTGCACCGCGCCGACGAACGCGAGGATCGCGCCGACCAGCACGTTGACGACGGTGACGATCGGCACCGCGCGGGCGCTGCAGTCGGCCATCACGCGGCTCAGGTCCTTCAGGCGGAACTGCCAGCGCCCGGCCATGGCCTCGTACGCGGAGATCAGCACCTGGCCCAGGAAGGCGACGGGTCGGGCCGGGAGGAGCGAGGCGAGCTGCATGGGTTGCGGCGCATTGTGCCGTCTTCGCCCGCGCGGGGCTGGACGCGGCCCCTGCGTGGCCGAGGCCGACCCTACAATCGTTTTCGCCCCGATCAACCGCGCGCCACGATGACCACCGACGTTCCCGCCTCCCCCTCGGCCGCGACGCCGGACCTCAGCCACATCTCGGCGCGCGACAAGGCCGAGATCCTCGCGCAGGCGCTGCCGTACATCCGCAAGTTCCACGGCAAGACGATCGTCATCAAGTACGGCGGCAACGCGATGACCGACCCGGCGCTGCAGCAGGATTTCGCCGAGGACGTGGTGCTGCTCAGGCTGGTCGGCCTGAACCCGGTCGTGGTGCACGGCGGCGGCCCGCAGATCGAGGAGGCGCTGGCGAAGATCGGCAAGAAGGGCACCTTCATCCAGGGCATGCGCGTCACCGACGACGAGACGATGGAGGTCGTCGAGTGGGTGCTGGCCGGCCAGGTGCAACAAGACATCGTCGGCCTGATCAACGTCGCCGGCGGCAAGGCGGTGGGCCTGACCGGCCGCGACGGCGGGCTGATCCGCGCGCGCAAGCTGCGGATGGTCGATCTGAAGGACCCGAGCAAGGTCCACGACGTCGGCAACGTCGGCGAGATCGAGTCGATCGACCCGGCCGTCGTCAAGGCGCTGCAGGACGACCAGTTCATCCCGGTGATCTCGCCGCTCGGCTTCGGTGCCGACAACGAGAACTACAACATCAACGCCGATGTCGTCGCCGGCAAGCTGGCCGAGGTGCTGAAGGCCGAGAAGCTGATCATGCTGACCAACATCCCCGGCGTGCTCGACAAGAACGGCCAGCTGCTGACGAACCTCTCGGCGCGCGAGATCGACGAGCTGTTCGCCGACGGCACGATCAGCGGCGGCATGCTGCCGAAGATCGCCTCGGCGCTCGACGCGGCGAAGAACGGCGTCAACACCGTGCACGTGATCGACGGCCGCGTGCCGCACGCGATGCTGCTCGAGGTGCTGACCGAGCAGGCCTACGGCACGATGATCCGGTCGCATTGAGCCAAGCTGGCGCTGCGTCAAAGAGGCGCCGCAGGCGTCCACCCCTCCCGCTCGGCGCGAGGGGCGCGCAGCGGGGAGGGTGCAACCCCGGGGCGCAGCCAGACGATGCCCGCAAGGCGGGCATCGTCTGGCTGTTCGACCTCGACAACACGCTGCACGACGCCAGCCACGCCGCGTTCGGCGCGACGCGCGAGGCGATGGGCGCGTACATGGTCGGCGAGCTCGGTCTTGCGCCCGACGAGGCCGAGCGGCTGCGCGATCTGTACCTGCGCCGCTACGGCGCGACGCTGCTCGGCCTGCAGCGCCACCACGGCGTGCACGCCGCGCACTTTCTCGAGCAGACGCATCGCCACCCGGGGCTCGAAGAGCGCCTGCGCACCAGCGCGCACGACCGCGACGCGGTGCGACGCCTGCGCGGCCGCAAGATCATCGTGACGAACGCGCCCCGCGTCTACGCGATGCGTGTGCTCGTCGGCCTGCGGATGGCCCATCTGTTCGAGCGCGTCGTCAGCATCGAGGACATGCACATCCTCGGCCGGCTGCGGCCGAAGCCGGACCGGCGCCAGCTGCGCCATCTCGCGGTCGCGCTGAAAGTGCCGCCGGCCCGCTGCGTGCTCGTCGAAGACACGCTCGCGAACCAGAAGGCCGCGCGCGCCGTCGGCATGCGCAGCGTGTGGATGCAGCGCTACCTCGGCGCGCGCTTTCGCGGCCACCTGCGCGGCGGTGTCGACGCCGGCCGCAACAACGATTGGCGGCCTCGCGAAGTCAGTGTTCACCCTTGCCCGAGCCCCCGCTATGTGTATGCGAAGATTCGTTCGCTGCAACAGCTGCTGAGGCTGCGATGACGTCCGACCCGAGCGCCGCCGAACCGATCGATCCCGCCGGCGGCGTGGCGCTGGTCGGTGCGCCGCCCGGCCCGGCGATCGTCGAGGCCGTCGTGACGCCAGCGCCCGCGGCACCGGTGCGCAAGCGGCCGCGCCCCGGCGAGCGCCGCGTGCAGATTCTGCAGACGCTCGCCGCGATGCTCGAGCAGCCCGGCGCCGACCGCATCACCACCGCGGCGCTGGCCGGGCAGCTCGGCGTCTCCGAGGCCGCGCTGTACCGCCACTTCGCGAGCAAGGCGCAGATGTTCGAGGGCCTGCTCGAGTTCATCGAGCACAGCGTCTTCACGCTGATCAACCAGATCCACGAGCGCGACGCGCCGGCCGCGGCGCAGGTGCAGCAGATGGTCACCGTGCTGCTGCAGTTCGCCGAGAAGAACCCGGGCATGGCGCGCGTGATGGTCGGCGACGCGCTGGTGTTCGAGCACGAGCGGCTGCTGGCGCGCATGAACCAGT
Source organism: Burkholderiaceae bacterium (assembly GCA_035554275.1). Lineage (GTDB taxonomy): Bacteria > Pseudomonadota > Gammaproteobacteria > Burkholderiales > Burkholderiaceae_C > LMDS01. The sequence goes on along the minus strand of DATMIN010000536.1, from coordinate 762 downwards.
TCTTCGAGCGCTTCGAGTCGCAGCTGCGCCAGAGCCTGCGCCAGCGCGCCGATGCCGACGGCTCGGTGACGCCGACCGTCGACGCCAGCGTGCACGCCTCGGTGCTGACGGCGTTCGTGGTCGGCCGGCTGCAGCGCTTCGCGCGCTCCGGCTTCAAGCGCGCGCCGACCGAGCACCTCGACGCCGCGCTGGGCCTGCTGACCGCGGCGTGACGGCAGCGATGGAGGTCACCGGGCCGGTGGCGACCGCCACGCTCGGCATCGCCGGCGTCACGCTGCTGCTGCTGCCGGAGAAGGCGGTGTTCGTGCCCGAGGCCGACACGCTGCTCGTCGCCGACGCGCACATCGGCAAGGCCACCAGCTTCCGCCAGCTCGGCGTGCCGGTGCCGCACGGCACGACCGCCGAGACGCTCGCGGTGCTGACCCGCCTCGTCGACCGGCTCGAGGCCAAGCGCATCGTCTTCCTCGGCGACTTCCTGCACTCGGCGCGCGCGCTCGCGCCGGGCACGCAAGACACGCTGCGCCGCTGGCGCGAACGCCACGCCGCGATCGAGCTGACGCTGGTGCGCGGGAATCACGACGCGCACGCCGGCGACCCGCCGGCCGCGCTCGACATCCAGCCGGTCGACGAGCCGCTGCGCCTGCTCGGCCTCGGCCTCGCGCACCACCCGCGGCCGATGACCGACGCCTACGTGCTCGCCGGCCACCTGCACCCGTGCGTGGGCTTGAGCGGGCGCGCGCGCGACTGGCACCGGCTGCCGTG
>DATMIN010000535.1:0-6556 GCA_035554275.1 Burkholderiaceae bacterium | reverse complement strand
CTCGGCGGGCGCCGCAGCGAACCCGGTTTCGTCGACCGGCGCGGTCACGCGCCGCTTGCGGGCCGGCTTGGCGGGCACCTCGGCCGCGATGGCGGGCTGGGTGTCCGGGTCGAGCGGCGAGTGGTCAGGCGTGTCGTTCATTCGGGGGTTCCATGGGCGCGTCGTTCGGCGCGCCCTCGTCAGCAGAGTCGGGCGGGGGGAAAAGATCGGCGTTCGGCGCGTCGAGCACGTCATCGCCGTCGGCGGCGGCGGATTCGAGCAGCGAGCCCTGTTCGGGCAGCGCCGCGGCGAGCCCGTTGGCCTCGCCGCCGGTGCCGCCGAGCAGCGGCAGCTGCTCGAGGCTGGCCAGGCCGAGGTCGTCGAGGAACTGCCGCGTGGTCGCGAGCAGCGCCGGGCGGCCGGGCGATTCGCGGTAGCCGATCGCCTCGACCCAGCCGCGGTCTTCGAGCTGCTTGATGATCGGCGTGGCGACGCTGACGCCGCGGATGTCCTCGATGTCGCCGCGCGTTACCGGTTGGCGGTACGCGATGATCGCCAGCGTCTCCATCACGGCGCGCGAGTAGCGCGGCGGCTTCTCCGGGTTGAGCCGGTCGAGGAACGGGCGCATCTCGGGCCGGCTCTGCAGCCGCCAGCCGGTGGCCAGCGCCACCAGCTCGACGCCGCGGCCGTCCCAGTCGTGAGTCAACTCGTCGAGCAGCGTGCGCAGCGTGTCGGCACCGATCTCGTCGTCGAACAGCACACGCATCTCGCGCAGCGGCAGCGGCTCGCTCGCGCAGATCAGCGCGGTCTCGAGGACGCGCTTGGCATCCTGGCTATTCATGGGCTTCGTTCACATCCTCGGCCGGACCGATCCGGCTGGTACTCGACAGACAACTCCATGCCGATGCTGGGGCCTCGTCCGCGTCTCGCGCCCGGCGTTCGGCTCGGGGCTGCGTGTCGCGGCGGGCGGTTGGGCGACGCTTCTCGCGTCGCTCGGGTTCGGGGCGCACCGGGGTGCGCGGCTCATTTCCCGATCGGTTTCGTCGTGGCTCAGCGCACGGCGGGGGTGCGGCTGCGAGGATCGGCGCCGGGAACGGCTGAGCGCATTGTAGCCGTGTGGCCGGCGCGCGCGCGGCGCGCGTTCAGCCGCCGGGCACGACGTTGCGCCAAGCCGACGCCAGATCGGCCGGCGGCGGCGCCTCGAACGCGAGCGCCTGCCCGTTCGCCGGGTGCGCGAACGCGAGCCGCGTGGCGTGCAGCGCCTGCCGCATCATCCCGAGCGCGGGCCGGCCGCCATACAGCGCATCGGCGACCAGCGGGTGGCCCTTCGAGGCGAGATGCACGCGGATCTGGTGCGTGCGCCCGGTGTGCAGCGTGCAGCGCAGCGCGCTGAAGCCATCGGCGGCGGCGACGCGGCGCACGTCGGTGCGCGCCGCCTTGCCGGAGGCGAGCACCGCCATCCGCACGCGCGACTGCGGGTCGCGCCCGATCGGCGCCTCGACGCTGAACGCCGCCTCGCGCACCGCGCCGTGCGCAATCGCGAGGTACTCGCGGTGCACCTCGCGCGCCGCGATCGCGCGCGACAGCGCGGTCTGCGCCGGCAGCGTCTTGGCAACGACCATCAGCCCCGAGGTGTCGCGGTCGAGCCGGTGCACGATGCCCGCGCGCGCCAGCACGGCCGCGCCGCGGTGATGCGCGAGCAGCGCGTTCAGCAGCGTCCCCGACCAGTGCCCCGCAGCCGGGTGCACGACCATGCCCGCGGCCTTGTCGACGACGATCAGGTGCGCATCCTCGAACACGATCGCGATCGGCAGCGCCTCGGCGCGGAACGCGCGGCTCTCTTCGGTCGGCACGAGCTCGACGTCGATCTGCTGCCCGGCCAGCACCTTGCGCGCGGCGCTGCGCGCGACGGCGCCGTCGAGCCGCACGTGGCCCTGCTCGATCAGCCCCTGCAGGTGGGTGCGCGAGAACTCGGGCGCCAGCGCGACGACGGCCTTGTCGAGCCGCTGCGCGTGCAGCGCTTCGGGCACCGGGCCGGCGCGGCGTTCGACGGGCGCGTCGGGTGCCGCGTCGGGCTCGGTCTCGTCGAGGCCCGCCTCGGCGCCGGCCGGCAGGGCCGCCGGGTGCTGAACCATATAATCGCGACTCTTTTCCGACAGGACGGCGCCGCGCTCGCGGCAAACCCCCAAGCCCATGATCCGATCGAATGCGCCGCGGCGGCATCGCATCGCCGCACTGACCGCGACGGCCGTGCTCGTCGCGCTGCTCGCCGGCTGCAACACCACGCCGAAAGACCCGGAGTCGCAGTGGAGCGCGGAGCGATTGTATGCAGAGGCCAAGGAAGAATCCTCGCAAGGCAACTACGAACGCGCCGGCAAGCTCTACGAGCGCCTCGAGGGCCGTGCCTCGGGCACCGCGCTCGCGCAGCAGGCGCAGATCGAGCGCGCCTACATGCTCTACAAGGGCAACGACAAGCCGCAGGCGCTTTCCACGCTCGAACGCTTCATCAAGCTGCACCCGAGCAGCGCCGCGGTCGACTACGCGCTGTATCTGCAGGGCCTGATCAACTTCAACGACAACCTCGGCCTGCTCGGCAGCCTGTCGCGGCAAGACCTGTCGGAGCGCGACCAGCAGGCCGCGCGCGATTCGTACCAGTCGTTCAAGCAGCTCGTCGACCAGTTCCCGCAGTCGCTGTACGCCGACGATGCGCGCGCGCGCATGAACTACATCGTCAACTCGCTCGCCGCCTACGAGCTGCACGTGGCGCGCTACTACTACCGGCGCGGCGCCTACATCGCGGCCGCGAACCGGGCGCAGACGGTGGTCACCGACTTCCAGCAGTCGCCATCGGCCCACGAAGCGCTGACGATCATGACCGACAGCTACGACAAGCTCGGCCTGACCGAGTTGCGCGACGACGCGAACCGCGTGCTGCTGAAGAACTTCCCGTCGGGCGCCGCAGCGAGCGGCGGCTACGGCACGAAGAAGCCGTGGTGGCAGCTCTGGTGAGGCGCGCCGCCGTTCGCTAGAACGGCAACGCTTCCCCAGCCAGCGTGCCGAGCCACTCCAGCGCCTCGGCCTCGCTCGCCACCGGCGTCATCGGCGGCAAGGCCTCGCGCAGCCGCTTGCCGTAGTTCATGCCGGCCAGGCGCGGGTCGCACACCACGAGCAAGCCGCGGTCGGTCTCGCTGCGGATCAGCCGCCCGGCGCCCTGCTTCAACGACACCGCGGCCTCGGCGACGAAGTAGTCGGCGAACGGATTGCGGCCCTCGGCCTCGAGCCGCTTGACGCGGGCCTCGACCAGCGGATCGTTGGGCGGCGGGAACGGCAGCTTGTCGAGCAGCACGCACTGCAGCGCGTCGCCGGGCACGTCGATGCCCTCCCAGAAGCTCTGCGAGCCGACCAGCACCGAGCGCGGTGAGCTGAGGAACTGCTGCATCAGTGCGCGCTTCGGGCTCTGGCCCTGCACCAGCACCTGCAGCGAATCGCCTTGCGCGTCGAACTCGGCGCGCAGCCGCTCGCCGATCGCCTGCAACGCACGCAATGTCGTCGTCAGCACGAAGGTGCGGCCGCCGAGCGCGCGCGCGCAGCGCGCCGCGAGCAGCGCGACCGAGGCTGCATGCTCTGGCTCGTTCGGCTTCGGGAAGCCGCGCGGCACGTACAGCCGCGCGTGCGCGGCGTAGTCGAACGGGCTGCCCAGGCGCAACGTCTGCGCCTCGGCCAGACCGGCCGATTCGGTGAACCACGACAGGCGGTCGTCGTCGCCGAGCGTGGCCGAGGTGAACACCCAGGCCTTCGGCGCCAGCGCCATCTGCGCGCGCAGCGCGTCGCGGATGTCGAGCGGCGATTCGACCAGCCGCGCCTGGTGCGGCGAGACGTCGATCCAGCGCACCATGCCGTCGGCGGCGTCGTCGCCGAACCGAAGCGCGAGGGTCGAGAACTGGCGTGCACGCTCGTTCAGCTTGTCGAAGTCGGGCGAGGTCTCGGCGACGTTCTGCACCGCGGCCGCGGCGGCATCGCAGGCCACGCGGAGCGCCTCGAGTGCGGCCTTGAAGTCGGCGCTGCGGCTGCGTTCGTTCCAGCGCAGCTTCAGCGAGCCGCGCAGCTCGCGCAGCGCACCGGCCGCGGCGAGGCGCAGGTCGCGCGCCGCCCGGTCGCACGCGCCGGCCAGCTCCTGCCACGGCGCGAGGCCGCGCGCCTGCTGCAGACCGGCGCCGAGCAGATCGCGCGCGAAATCGATCACCTGGGCGCTGCCGAGCGTGGTGCCGAGGAACTGGACGCCGGCCTCGGTGAGCTGGTGCGCCTCGTCGAACAGCGCGACCTCGACGCTCGGCAGCAGCTCGGCCACGCCGGTGTCGCGCAGTCTCATGTCGGCGAAGAACAGGTGGTGGTTGACGACCACCACGTCGGCCAGCATCGCCTCGCGCCGCGCCTTCACGACGTGGCAGTCGCGGAACTGCGGGCACTCCTGGCCGAGGCAGTTCTCGCGCGTCGAGGTCACGAGCGGGATCACGCTGCTGCGCTCGTCGAGCGCGTCGAGCTCGGCCAGATCGCCGGTCTTCGTGACGCGCGACCACTGCTCGACCTTGGCGAGCGTACGCACCGCCCAGCGGTCGGGCAGCGTATCGGCCTGGCGCGCCTGGTTCAGGCGGTGCAGGCACAGGTAGCTGCTGCGGCCCTTCAGCAGCGCCACCGAGACCGGCAGCTTCAGCGCGTCGCGCAATCGCGGGATGTCGCGCAGAAAGAGCTGATCCTGCAGGCTCTTGGTGGCGGTGCTGACGAGCGCGCGCGCGCCGCTGAGCAGCGTCGGCACGAGGTAGGCGAAGGTTTTGCCGACGCCGGTGCCAGCCTCGGCGACGAGCGCGGTGCGCTCGTCGATCGCGCGCGCCACGCCGAGCGCCATGCGCAGCTGCACCTCGCGTTCGACGTGATGCGGGTCGGCCTGCGCCAGCGCGCCGCCGCGCGCAAACGCCGCGGTGACCGCCTCCTCGAGCGGGCTCAAGCCGGTTCCGGCGGATCGAGCGCCGCTTCGAGCCGGGCGATCTGGTCGCGCAGCATCAGGCGGCGCTTCTTGAGGCGGCGCAGGCTGAGTTCGTCTGGCGAGGGCGCGAGCACGGCCTGATCGATGAGGTTGTCGAGATCGCCGTGCTCCATCCGCAACTCGATCAGTCGGCGCGGCGGGGAATGCAGGTCGAGGTCCATGGGGCGCGCCGTCGAAACGGAATCTGTGCGGTATTGGGCGGTGGCATCAAGCCCAAAGCGATTATAGTTTTTGCCCATGAGCACTGCGACCCTGACCTACCGCCTGACGGGCACGACAGGGCTGCACCGCGGCGACCGCGCCTACCAGCAGGATCAGGTCGAGATCCTGCCGCACGACCGCGTGCCCGGCTGCCTGCTCGGCGTGCTGGCCGACGGGATGGGCGGCAAGAGCGGCGGGCGCAAGGCCGCCGACCAGGTGCTGCTGACGGCGAACCAGCTGTTCGAGCGCTACTCACCGAGCCGCGACAACGCCGGCGAGGCGCTGAAGCAGCTGGTGCTCGAAGCGCACCTGATGATCAAGCTGACTGCGATCACCGCCGAAGAGGAGCCGCACAGCACGGTGGCGGCGTTCATCGTCAGCCCCTCGCGCGACTGCGACATCATCCACGCCGGCGATTCGCGCGTGTACCACTTCCGCGGCGCCGAGCTGGTGAGCCGCACCGTCGATCACTCGTACGTGCAGCGCCTCGTCAGCGAGGGCACGATCAGCGAAGACGAGGCCAACTCGCATCCGCAGTCGAACCTGCTGACCGGCTGCCTGGGCACCACCGCCGACCCGCCGCTGTCGCACAAGCACCTCGGCCAGCTCGAGATCGGCGACAGCCTGCTCGCCTGCAGCGATGGCCTGTGGCACTACTTCACGCCGCGCGAGCTCGGCGCGATCGTGCACGCGCTGCCGCCGCGCGAGGCGAGCGAGATGCTGGTCAGCAAGGCGCGCCAGCGCGCCCGCGGCGGCGGCGACAACCTGTCGCTCGCGCTGGTGCGGGTCGAATCGCTCGACTGATCGAGCGGCGCGCTCAGCGCGCCGCTGACGCGGCCGAGGCCGCCGGCAACGGCGCCGCCACCTTGCCCTTCGACGCACGCTGCGCGTTGCGCTGTGCCACCGCCTCGCGATGCGCCTTGGCGGCCTGCGCGCGGGCTTCGAACTTCTCCTCGTTGCGGCGCTCGAGTTCGGCCCGCTCGGCAGCGGACGGTGCGTTCGCCTTGGAGGCGGGTTCGCGCTCGATGCGCGGCGCCGGCTCGGCGCCCTGCCGCACGCGCACGCTCGGCGCCTCGGGCTGCGCTTCGCTCGCACGGGCTGCCTGCGCGTCGACGCGCTCGGCGATCGCCTTGCGGCGCGCCGCGGCGGCGCTGCGACGGCGCGCCTCGTCGAGCTGCAATTCCTGCTGGCGCAGCGTCGCCAGCGTCGTGCGGTGGTCGCTGCGCGCCGCTTCGACGCACGACGACACGACGAAGCGCGTCGCGCACTCGCGCTCCTGGTCGGCGAGCTTGGCGTTCGCCGTCGCGCGCGCGGCGGCGATGCGGTCGTGCTCGG
>DATMIN010000534.1:0-8274 GCA_035554275.1 Burkholderiaceae bacterium | reverse complement strand
TTCGTCGGCGCGCTGAAGGCGCAGCTGCTGGTGCGCCTCGAACTCGACGGCACGCGCGTCGTGCGCGAGGAGCGGCTGCTGCTGGACTTCGGCGAGCGCATCCGCACCGTCACGCAGGGCCCCGACGGCTGGCTCTACCTGCTGACCGACAGCCAGAACGGGCGCATCGTCCGGCTCGAGCGTTGATGGCGATGCGCTGCAGGCCCGCGACTCCGATCTGCGCACGCCGCGCAACGACGACTTCGTTCTGATCGCGGCGGGGGCGTCGCCGCAGCGATAATTTCCCTCCTCCATCGTTCGGCATATCGCGTGCCTCGATCGCTCTCCATCTCCAATCCGATCCGCCTCCGCTTCGACGACTTCGAGCTCGATGAGGCGAACGCCTGGCTGCGGCGCGGCGGAAAGGCTGTCGCGCTCGCGCCCACCCCCTTCAGCCTGCTGTGCGCGCTGGCGCGCCAGCCGGACGCTCTGTTGACGAAGGACGCGCTGCTCGACGCGGTCTGGGGTCACCGGTTCGTCACCGAATCGGTGCTGAAGACCGCCATCAGCGACCTGCGCACCGCGCTCGGTGACGACCCCCGCGAGCCGCGCTTCATAAAAACCGTGCCGCGCCGTGGTTACCGCTTCATCGCGGCGACGGCCGCCGCGACCGTGCCACCGCACGCGCCCAGCATCGGCGTGCTTGCCGGCTCGAGCGAGTCGCCGTCGTTCATCGGCCGCACGGACGCGGTCGCCCGGCTGCGCCGCGCCTGGGACCGCGCGCGGGGCAGCCAGCGTGCGGTGGTGTGGGTGGCCGGCGAGCCGGGCATCGGCAAGACCACGCTGATCGAGCACTTCGTGGCAAGCCTGGGACGCGTGGCCATCGCGCGCGGCCAGTGTGTGGAGCACTACGGCACCGGCGAGCCCTATCTGCCTGTGCTGGAGGCGCTGGCCGAACTGTGCCGCAAGGACGCGGACCTGCCCGCGCTGCTGCGCAGCGTGGCGCCGACCTGGCTGCTGCAGCTGCCATGGCTGAGCACCGCGGAAGAACGAGACGCGCTGCGGCGCGAGTTCGCCGGCGTAGGCCCTGACCGCATGTTGCGCGAGATGGGCGAGCTGCTGGACCGCTACACCGAGCAGCGGCCGCTGCTGCTGGTGACGGAAGACCTGCACTGGAGCGATCGCGCGACGATCCAGCTCATCGACCACGTCGCGCGGCGGCGCGGCCACGCCGGCCTGATGTGGCTGGCGACCTTCCGCGTGGCCGAGGTGGTGGCGACGGACCATCCGCTCAACCCCTTGCGGCGCGAGTTGCGCCTGCACCGGCTGTGCGAGGAGATCGTGCTCGACCCATTCTCCGAGACCGAGGTCGCCGACTACATCGCGCAGCGTTCGCCGTCGCTCGCGCACGACGAGGCCTTCGTGCGTGCGCTGCACGAGCGCACCGACGGCGTGCCGCTGTTCGTCTCGTCGGTCATCACCGAGGTGATGGAACGCACCGCCGAAGGCGCTCCCGTGGAGGCGCGCCTCGCTGCGGTGGCCGTGCCCGAGAACCTGGCGGCCATCATCGACCACTACATCGATCGGCTCGGCAGCGAGGAGCGCGCGCTGCTGGCGGCAGCTGCGGTCTGCGGGGTCGAGTTCCGGGTCGATACGCTGGCGCTGGCCCTGGGGCGTGACATCGCCTCGGTGGCCCTGGCTTGCGACGCGCTGATGCGCGAGCACGTGTGGCTTGCGCTTGCGCGTGGCCGCGACGACAGCGATGCGCTGGAGCCGCCGTATTCCTTCAAGCATGCGCTGTTCCGCCAGGTGCTGTACGACCGCACGCCGCCGTCGGCGCGCATGCAGCTGCACCGCGACGTGGGCGCGGCCCTCGAACGCGAGCGCACCGCCGGCGCGGCGGTCGCGGCCTCCGAGCTGGCGACGCATTTCGACCGCGGGCGGCAGCCGATGGCCGCGCTGCGCCGCTACGCCGAGGCGGCCGAAGCGGCACTGCTGAACTTCAACCCCGCCGCCTGCATCGGCTTCGCCGAGCGCGCACGGGCGCTGGTGCCGCAGGCGCCGGAGGGCGCCGAGCGCGACGCGCTGGAGCTGACGCTCGCAACGCTGCACGGCATGTCGGCCTTCCACTCGCTCGGCGTCGGCACAGAGGCGAAGAACGCATTCGAGCGCGCCTACGCGCTTCTGGCCGGTGCGCCGGAGCACCCGATGCGCGGACGCCTGTTGCACGGGTTCGGCTATGTGTCGAGCCTGCGCGGCGACTACGTCGGGGCGCTGGTGGTCGCGAAGCGCGCCGAAGCGCTCGCGTCCGGGTCGGACGATCCGCAGCTGATGCTGGTCGCGTGTTTCCTGCACGGCGAGGCTCATCACCTCCAGGGCCGCACGCAGGCGGCCCGCTCGTGGATGGAGCGCGGGCTCGCGATCGCCGAGACGCTCGACCTTGCGGCGAATGACGTGTTCGCGGCAGACCCGCAGGTCACTCTACTCGGGATGCTTGCCATCGACTTCGTCCGTTGCGGTCTGGTGCAACAGGGCCGGGCGCTGGCGCAGCAGGCGCATGCGCGCGCCGACGAGCTGCGCCAGCCGATGACGCGCCTGGTCGCGGCGTGGCAGGAGGCGCTGCTCGAGGTGCGCCTGGGCAGCGCCGACCGCCTCGCCACGCTGGCCGACGAGATGCAGGCCCTGGTCGACGAGTTCTCGCTCCCTCACGGCCAGACCGCATGCCAGTGGTTCCGTGGCTGGGCCGAGGCGCGCAAGGGCCGGCCACGTGAGGGCTATCGGCTGATCCGCGAGGCCTACGAACACAACACCCGACTCGGCATGCGCGCCGGCGCCAGCGAGGTGCTCGGCTATGCAGCAGAAGCGCTGCTGCTGGCCGGCGATGTCGAGGGCGCGCAGGCGCAGCTGCAGGAGGCGCTGCAGATCGCCGACGAGCTCGGCGAGGGCGTGTACCTGCCGCAATTGCTGCTGCTGCAGGCGGCGATCGCACGCGCCCAGGGCCGGCCCGAAGCGGGCGCGGTGTCGGTGCGCCGCGCCGCCGAGGAGGCGCGGGCGCAACAAGCCCCGTGGCTGGAGCTGCTCGCGCTGGCGGAGCTTTGTGCGCACCACGACGCCTCGCCGGGGGAGCGCCAAGCCCTCGCGACGCTGGTGGACCAGTTGCCCGAAGCGGCGAGCACCGAGCAGGTGGTTCGCGCACGCTCGCTGCTGCAGCCCGCGAAGCCGGCCTGAGGTCGGCGAGGGCGGCCGACCGAAAGGCCACGAAGCGCTCCCTCGCTCGTCTCCTCGCTCAGCCGGCCGCCTCGCGCACCCGCTGCGCCCACAGCTCCCGGGCCAGCGCGAGCACGACCGGCCCGATCACCAGCCCGGTCAGGCCGAGCACGCCGAAGCCGCCGATGCAGCCCATCAGCACCCAGACGAACGGCAGCCGCAGCCCGCCGCGTGCCACGATGGGCCGCACGAGCTTGTCGCCGCACAGCAGCACGGCGCAACCCAGCAGCAGCGACAGCAGCGCCGTCGTCGGCGCACCCTTGAGTGCCAGCTGCACCGCCATGGCCGCCACGGCCCCATAGCCCAGGAACGGAACCGCGCCCATCGAGCCCGTGATCGCGGCCCAGAGCAGCGCGCGCGGCGCACCGGCAATCTCATAGGCCAGCGCGATCGCCAGGCCGTCGAACAAGGCCACGACCACCATGCTGTTCACCGATGCGCGCACCGCGCGCGTTGCGACGTCCACATAGCGTTCGGCCCGGTCGCCGATGGCGGCCCGCAGCCCGCGCGTCAGCTCGCGTCCCAGTGACTCGCCTTCCTGGTAGAGGAAGGCCAGCAGCAGGATCGCGAAGCCGACGATGAGCGCATTCCGGGCCGTGAAGCGCCCGAGCGAGCGCGCCCAGCCGAGGAGCGCGGCGGGATCGGTCTGCTGCGTCAGCACGAGCAGCGAGCCCGGGCGGGCGAGTTGGCTTTGCCAGCGCGCGGCCAACCAGGATCCCACGACGGGGGCGTTCGCGAGCCACTGCGGCGCCGTGAGCCCCTGGCTGTCGGCGGCTGCGAGTCCCAGCAGCATCGCGTGCGCCTCGCTCAGCAGCGCCCAGCAGGCGAACACCATCGGCGCGAGCACGAACACGGTGATCGCGCCGGTGAAGATCGCGGCACCTGCGCTCTTGCCCACGCCGCGTGGCAGGCGGGTCCTGAAGGCGGCGTAGAGCGGCCAGCTCGCGATCGCGGTCACGCAGGCCGCCAGCAGCGCTTCGATGAAGCCGTGCACGATCCAGATTGACAGGACGAGGATCGCCGCAGCAAGCAGCCGCCCCGGTGTGAGCTTGAGGTTCATGGGCCGGGGGTCTCGGTGAGAGTGGGCAGTGGTCATGGCAGTCGATGCTAGGGACGCTTGCCGCCGAAGTCGTCAGCGACAGGTCGCGATTGCGAGCGGCGCGGTCGCGACCGAACGCCGACCTTTCGCTGACGACTCGGTCCGGTGGAGTCCGTAGGCTGACGCCGAACCACTCCGATCGCACACGTTGCCATGACACTGAACCCTGAATCCAAGTACCCGAACCGCCGCGCCTACGTGCTGAAGCTGCGCAGCGACGCCACGCGCGAAGCGCTCGCCGGCCGCCTCGAGAACCTGGTCACCGGGCGCCAGCGCGAATTCGCGAGCGCGGACGAATTGCTGGAATCCATTGCCGGTGATATCGGGCTGCGGGCTACCGAGCGTCCGGCGGACGACCCCGCTGCGGGAGCGTCGTCCGGCGCCCAACCACATGGCGACCAAACGCCGACCCAACGCTGACGACTTCGTGCGCACCGCCCCCTACGCTGACACCCTATCGAATCCAGACGAGTCCACTCCGATGTCACCTCCAACCGCATCCCCGCAGTTCCTTCCCACAGGGCCGAAGACCTGCCAACGGGCCGATCATTTGACCGGTCTCGTCGCCGCGGCAGCGCTCGCCGCATCGATCGCGGTGATGTTCACGGGCTGCGCGACACCGGTCTCGCATCCGGCGGTCGACGTTGCGGCCCAGTTCGCCGCAGGCACAGCCGCCGAGACGGAGCCCGAGGCCGCGTGGTGGGAAACCTTCCGCGACCCGGTGCTGACCGATCTGGTCCGCCGCGCGGCACGCGAGAACCGCGACATCAAGATCGCCGCCGAGCGCCTGCGGGCCGCGCGTTCCGGCGTGACGGTCAGCCGGTCCTTCCTGATGCCGAGCGTCAGTGCGGCCGGCTCGGCGAGCGACCGCAGCAGCGGCTACGGCAATGCCGTGAAACAGAACCTGCCGGACACCAAGAGCGCCAGTGCCGGCCTCGACGTGTCGTGGGAGGTCGACCTCAGCGGCCGCCTGCGCGCCGGCGCAGCCGCGGCCTCGGCTGATGCGCTGGCCGCGGAGCACGGCGTGCGCGGCGTGCGGCTGCTGGTGATCAGCGATGTCGCGAGCAACTACTTCACTCTGGTGGGTGCACTGCGCCAGCTCGACACCCTGCGCGCGATCTCCGCCGCGCAGGACGAGACGCTGCGCCTGGTGAAGGCGCGCCAACGCGCGGGCCTGGCGACTTCGTTCGACGTGGAGCGTGCGCAGACCGATGCCGAGTCGGCGCGTGCGCAGATCCCGCCGCTGGAGACCATTGCGGCGGTCTCGCGGCACCGCATCGCCGTCTTGATCGGCGACCAGGCCTTCCATGCCGCCCGCATCGAGCCCTGGCGCGGCGACGTGGTCGTGCCCCAGGCCCAGCCGGGACAGCCCGCCACGCTGCTGCAGCGCCGGCCCGACGTGCTCGCGCTGATGGCGCAGCTGGATGCGGCCAATGCGCGCCGCCAGCAGGCGGCGGCCGAATGGTTCCCGCGGCTGTTTCTCGATGCGTCGTTCGGCCGCCAGAACGTGGAGTTGAACAGCATCGGTCTGGGCTCTGCGCGCTACACCAACGTGGCGGGTCTGCTCGCGATGCCGATCTTCAACGCCGGCCGCACGCGCGCTCTCAATGAGGTCGCCGAGAGCAGCCAGCGCGAGGCGCTGCTGCGCGCCGAGGACGGCATGGTGCGCGCGCTGGAAGACGTGGAGAACGCGCTCGTCTCGCTCGCCCAGCAGCGCCGCCGCACCGATGCGTTGCAGTCGGCCGCCGCCTCCGCCGAAGCGGCTCTGGGCCGCGCGCAATCGCTCTACGACCGCGGCCAGATCGATCTGCTGCCGCTGCTGGATGCGCAGCGCTCGCGCCTGGCGGTGAGCCTCAGTGCCAACGACAGCAGCACCCAGCTGCTGCAGGGCAGCGTGCAGCTCTACAAGGCGCTGGGCGGGGGCTGGCAGGTCTTCGAGCCCGCGGCCAGCGCGTCCGACCACACCGTCACGCCTTCCTCAGCAGCCGGCGCCGCCCGACCGCTGTCCTGAAACTCATTCCTATCACGAGGTACTGTCTTGAAAAACACTCTTGCCGCGGTCGTCGCACTGCCGATCGCCGCGATGCTCTCCGCCTGCAGCCCGGACAAGCCGCCCGCAGAGGCACCGCGGCCGGTGCGCACCGTCGAACTCCGCTATGACCAAGCGCGCGAAGCCAACCGCTACGTGGGTACGGTGCAGTCGCGGCATGAAGGGGACGAGGCCTTCCGCGTCGGCGGCAAGGTCGTCCAGCGCAAGGTCGATGTCGGCCAGTCCGTGAAGGAAGGCGACGTGCTGGCTGTTCTGGACGACGCCGACTACCGGCTCGCCGAGGACGCGGCGCGGCAGGCGTGGACGTCCGCAGTCACCCAGGCTCGCCAGGCCGACTCGGAGCGGCAGCGTTTGGGCAACCTGAAGAGTGACGGCTCGGTCAGCGCGGCCGATGACGAGCGCGCGACGAGCGGGGCACAGACGGCGCACGCGACCGCCGAGGCCGAGGCGCGCAAGCTCGAACTCGCGCGTAACCGGCTCAAGTACACCGTCTTGCGCGCCTCGCGCGGCGGCGTGGTCACGGCGGTGCGCTTCGAGGTCGGGCAGGTCGTCGCCGAAGGGCTGCCGGTCGCGACGATCGCGAACCCTGGCGAGCCCGAGATCGTGGTCGACGTGCCCGAAGATCAGGTGGCAACTTTCAAGACCGCGCGCTTCAAGGCATCGCTGGCGAGCGCGCCGGACGACAGCTTCGAGGTGGCGCTGCGCGAGCTGTCACCGCAGGCCGCGGCTCAGACGCGTACGTACCGCGCTCGGCTGAAGCTCACGAGCGCCCGCGCGCTGCCGCTCGGCGCCACCGCCACACTGCAGGCCGACCGGGTGGTGTCCGGCAGGCTGATGGCCGGCGTCCCGGCCGCGGCCATCACGCAAAGCAACGGCCAACCGGCGCTGTGGGTGGTCAAGCACACCGCCACGGAGGCGATCGGCACTGTCGAGCTGTTGCGCGTTTCGGTGCACGGCTACCGCAATGACGAGGTGCTGGTTTCCGGCCCGCCGGCCGGCGCGCAGATCATCACTGCCGGGGTGCAGAAGATGGCGCCCGGACTGAAGGTCGCCCTGCCCGCTCCGGCGCTCGCCGAAGCCAACGTCACGCAGCTCAACACCACGCAGCAGGCCGCCCAATGAACAACTTCAACCTCACCGAATGGGCGCTCGGGCATCGCGCCGTGGTGCTCTTCCTGATCATCGTGGTCGGGGTCGCGGGCGTCTTCAGCTTCTCGAAGCTCGGCCAGCTCGAGGACCCCAAGTTCTCCGTGCCGTCGATGACGGCCACTGTGATCTGGCCCGGCGCGAGCGCACAGCAGATCCAGGACCAGCTCCTGAACCGCATCGAGAAGAAGTTCGAGCAGCTCGACCACTTCGAGAAGGTCGTCACCTTTGCGCGCCAGGGCTACGGCGGCATGACGATCACCGTGAAGGGCGGCACCTCGCACAAGGACCAGCAGGAAGCCTGGTACCAGGCGCGCAAGAAGTTCTCGGACCTCAAGCTCGAACTGCCCGAAGGCGTCGTCGGCCCGATCTTCAACGACGAGTACGGCGACGTCTACTCGCTGCTCTATGCCGTCAAGGGTGACGGCATCGGGCACGCGGAGCTGTCCGACCTCTCCGAGGACATCAAGCGCCGCCTGCTCAAGGCGCCCTACGTGAAAAAGGTCGACCTGCTGGGCAAGCAGGAGCAGAAGGTGTACGTGGAGTTCTCGCACGAGCGCTTGGCCACGCTCGGCATCACGCCGCTCGCCATCGCCGAGAGCCTGAAGAGCCAGAACGCGATGCTGCCCTCCGGCTCGATCGACACCCGCCAAGACCGCGTCTTCGTGCGCGTGAGCGGCCAGTTCACGAATCTCGACGACATCCGCAACGTGCCGATCGCCGCCGGCGGCCG
>DATMIN010000533.1:0-2330 GCA_035554275.1 Burkholderiaceae bacterium | reverse complement strand
GCGCGTGCACGGCGCCGCCGGCGCGCATCCGCGACGGCCGGATCGGCGCGCCGCGGCCGAGCCAGGTGCGGAACTGGCCGGCGCTGATCGGCCAGTCTTCGGCCGAGCGCGACAGCGCGGCGTCGAGCGTGCCGAGCAGCTCGGCGCTGTAGCGCGGCCGCACGGCGGGCTCGAAGCGGCGCTCGATCACCTCGGCGAGCGTCTCGGCCTCGGGCTCGGTTGCGCCGCCCGGCGCCAGCGCGCCGGTGATGCAGAAGCGGATCACCTCGGCCAGCGCGTACAGGTCGCCGATCGCGCGTGGCGGCGCGCTGCCGGCGGGCGCGCCGCCGCCGCTCAGCGGGCTCTCGACGCTGGCCATCAGCGACTCGACCAGGTCGCTGCCGATCTCGCGGCCGGCCGCGCCGGGGCCGAGCAGCAGCGGCCGGTCGTCGCCGAGCAGCAGGATGTTGTCGGGCGTCACGCCGCCGTGCGAACGGCCGCTGCGGTGGATCGCTTCGAGCGCGCCGAGCAGGTCGTCGAGCAGCGCGCGCAGCGAGGCCTCGTCGGGCGCGGCGCTCATGTCGCGGCGCACCTCGGCCAGGCGCCGGCCGGTGTAGTACGGCATCACGCGGTACGCGGTGTTGTGGGCCTCGAACAGCTGGCTCACCCGCACCAGCGCCGGGTGGTCGCAGTGGGCGAGCAGCCGGGCCTCGTCGACGAAGGCGCGCAGGCCGCGCGCGACCACGTCTTCGTGCCACGCGTCGATCGCCAGCAGCGCGCCGTGCGCATCGCGCCGCACCAGCCGCGCCGGCAGGTATTCCTGCACCGCCACCGTCAGCGCCAGGCCGTGGTCGACGGCCAGGTAGACCGCGCTGCTCGCGCTGCGCGCCAGCACCCGTTGCAGCTCGAACGCGCCGAGCCGCGTGCCGGCGGGCAGCACCGCATCCGGGCCCTGGGCCGCGGCGGTGGGGGGCGTCTGGCGATCGTTCATCGGGCGTGGGGCATGGCGGTGCCGCGGCGGGCAACGGGTCCGGGGCGAGCCAGCTTAGCCCGTCCGGGGGCGAGGATGTTCCGAGTTGTAGGCCGCCGGCGCCGCCGGGCCCGCCGCTGCAACATCTGCGAACGCGGCCCGCGAGTTAGCACCCACGATCGCAGTGTGCGCGATTTTGAAGAGTCCACGCTCTGGCATGTGAGCGAATTCGAGCGGGTGCGGCAACAGTCGGGCGGCAGTGCCTTCGCGCGGCTCGGCAGCGCGACGCTGCTGCCCACCACGCTGCTGGCCGACCTGCGCCGGCTCGACACCGCCGGCACGCCCGACGACCCGCTCGAGGTGGCCGCCGCCTGCATGCGGCATCGCGAGCCGGCGCTGCTGTGCCTGCAGGTCGAGCAGCTGGTGTGGCCGGTGACGATCTTCCCCGAGCAGCTGCTGTACCACTCGCCGCGCGACATCCTGCTCGCCTCGCACGACTCGCTCGCGGGGCTGAAGCTGCTCACCGCCGAACCGCCGGGCGTGCGCCCGCCGGGGCACTGGATGCACGAGCGCGTCGCGGCCGCCGAGCTGTACCGGCCGCTGCGGCCGCTGCTGTGGATGCTGGCGCTGCACGGGCCGCGCTCGGCGCTGCTCGCCGAGATCGCCGGCAAGGCCGCCTACCGCGCGCTGCGCAGCGCCGAGGACGACGGCCTGTCGCTCGGCGGCGCATTGCGCTCGGCGGCGCAGCGGCTGCGCCACAAGACCGTCTCGATGCGCGAGATCAGCGGCTGGCCGGGCATGAGCGTCGAGCGCGCGAGCCGGCTGCTGAACGGCCTGTACCTGGGCTCGTCGCTGCTCGCCACCCGCGCCCACCCGGCGGCCCGCCCCGAGCCGCGCGGGCTGCGCGCGCTGCTGCACGCGGCGCGGTCGCGGCGCTGAGGGCGGCGCGTCAGCCGATCTCGTCGACGCGGTGGCAGGCCACCTGCACGCCGCCACCGAGCGGGCGAAGCACCGGCACCTCGACGCGGCAGCGCTCGATCGCGAACGGGCAGCGCTGGTGGAACGCGCAGCCGCTCGGCGGGTTCACCGGCGACGGCAGCTCGCCGCCGAGCACCTGACGCTCGCGGCGCTGGGCCCGGTCGATGCGCGGCGTGCTCGCGAGCAGCGCGCGCGTGTAGGGGTGGCGCGGCGCGGCGAACAGCGCCGCCTTCGGCGCGCGCTCGACGACCTTGCCGAGGTACATCACCAGCACCTCGTCGGCGATCAGCTCGACGACCGCGAGGTTGTGCGAGATGAACACGTAGGCGACGTGCGTGTCGTCCTGCAGATCCATCAGCAGGTTCAGCACCTGCGCCTGGATCGACACGTCGAGCGCCGACAC
>DATMIN010000532.1:0-2067 GCA_035554275.1 Burkholderiaceae bacterium | reverse complement strand
TCGCTCGGCCCGCGCGTGCTGCGCGCCGACACCGCGCCGCTCGCGCTGCTCGCGCACCTGGCGCTGCGCGACGCGTGATCCCCAGGTCAGCGCTTGCAGCCGCCGGCATCGCCACCCAGAATCGGCTGCTCTCGACACAGCTGATGAGGTGACACCATGGGTCTGCTCGATTCGGTGATCGGTGCGCTGGCGAATGCCCAGCCCGGCGCGCAACCGCCGTCGCCTGGCGCCACGCAGGGCACGCCCGGCTCGGTGCTGCTGAGCACGGTGATCGCGATGCTCGCGAACGGCCAGCACGCGCAGGGCGCGGGTGTCGGCGGCCTCGGCGACCTGATCGGCCGCTTCACGCAGGGTGGCCTGGGCGACGTGATCGGCTCGTGGATCGGCCGCGGCCAGAACCTGCCGATCTCGGCCGACCAGCTCAGCCAGGTGCTCGGCAGCGACGCGATCAGCCAGATCGCCGCGCAGCTCGGCGTGTCGCACGGCGAGGCGGCGCAGCAGTTGTCGCAGGTGCTGCCGGAGGCGGTCGACCGGCTCACGCCGCAAGGTCAGGCGCCGAGCGGGGGCCTTGGCGACATGAGCGACCTGCTGGCGCAGCTCAAGCCGCGCTGAGCGGGCGCGTCAGGCCGGCGTCGGTCCACGAGGTCGTGCCTCGCGCGCCGAGCCGGCCACCAGATCGAAGCGGAACAGCCGGCACTCCAGGGGCCCGTTCCACATCGGCACGCGGCGCGACTCTTTCAACCGCATCGCGCCCGGCAGCTTCATGTCGGGGCTCAGCACCCAGGCGGTCCAGCCGGCCGGGTGGGCGGTGTACGCGTGCTTCCAATGCGACGCGAGGCGCGCAAAGAAATCGGTCGGGGTGTCGCGGTCTTCGGCCGAAACGCGCGCGGCCTTGCCGCCGACCTCGATGCGCTCGCCGTAGGGCGGGTTGATCATCAGCGTGCCGGGCAGCGCGTCGGGCAGCAGCGGCGCCGGGCGCTCGAGCGCGTCGCCGCCGTGGAACTCGATCGCCGCCTCCACGCCGGCGCGCTGCGCGTTGCGGCGCGCGAAATCGACCATCCGGAACGACACGTCGCTGGCGACGATCGGCACCGCGCTCGGGTGAATGCGCGCCTGCGCGTGGCTGCGCAGCCGCTGCAGCTCGGCGCGCGGCGCGTCGCCCGAGAACGGCAGCAGCCGCTCGAAGCCGAAGCGGCGCTTCAGCCCGGGCGCGATGCCGCAGGCGATCTGCGCGGCCTCGATCGCGATCGTGCCGGAGCCGCAGCACGGGTCGTGCAGCGCGCCGCCGGCCTCGGGCGTGCCGCGCCAGCCGGCGGCGGCGAGCATCGCGGCGGCGAGCGTCTCCTTCAGCGGCGCATCGCCGGTGTCCTCGCGCCAGCCGCGCTTGAACAGCGACTCGCCCGAGCTGTCGACGTAGATCGTCGCGTCGCGTTCGCCGAGGTGCAGTACGAGCGGCAGGTCGGGGTGCCGCGTGTCGACGCTCGGCCGCTCGCCGGTCGCATCGCGCAGCGCGTCGCAGACGGCGTCCTTCACGCGCAGCGCGACGAAGTTCAGGCTCTTCAGCGGGCTGCGCTGCGAGGTGGTGTCGACGCGCAGCGTGTGCTGCGGCGTGATCCACTCGGTCCACGCGACGTCGTGCGCGAGCGTGTACACATCGTTCTCGTGCGCGTAGGGGCCGTGCGCGACCTCGATCAGCACGCGCTGCGCGAGCCGGCTCTCGAGGTTGAGCGTCATCACCTCGAGCGGGTCGCCGGCGAGGGCGACGCCGCCGCGCAACTCGTGCACGTCGGCGGTCGGCAGGATGCGCCGCACCTCATCGGCCAGCAGCGACTCGACGCCCGCCGCGCACGGCAAGAACAGCGGCAGTGGCACGCCTACATCGCCTTGCGCAACTGCGTCGGCGCGATCTTCAGCGCGTCGCGGTATTTCGCGACGGTGCGCCGCGCGACCTGGATGCCCTGCTCGTCGAGCATCTGCGAGATCTGGCTGTCGCTGAGCGGCTTGGCCGGGTTCTCGGCCGCGACGATCTGCTTGATCAGCGCGCGCACCGCGGTGCTCGAGGCGTTG